>CAZPET010000291.1:0-2609 GCA_964585625.1 uncultured Syntrophomonadaceae bacterium | reverse complement strand
CCAGATAGCGGCGGTAATCGTTGCTGGGCAGGGTTGTTTCTTTCATCTCCGCAGCACTTAAATTTACCTCCAGCACTTTGCCGTAAAAGCCATGACTCATACCTGTTTAACTCCTTTCTCCCCGCACAGCGATTCCTGCAATTTAAGCATAACACCAATTCAACCAGTCTTTATTTTCAAGCTGGAAAATATTTTAGAAAACAACCAGATTTTTTATTTTTCCACGGGAAGGTTGGTGGAAAGCCTTGGCAACTTCTGCAACTGGTACTATCCCGGTGATCAATGGAGACATGTCAACCAGACCTCCGGTAATCAGGCCGGCCGCCTCTCTGAATTCTTCGGTTGTCTTACCAAAAGCCGTTATAATATTGATTTCCTGTGTAACCAGGTTTAAAAAGTTCAATTCAACCGGTTGGTAACAGATGCCGAGGACCACTACTTTAGCTCCTGCGGCCCCCTGGCTGCATGCTTCCTGGATTGTTTGCGGCAAGCCGGCGCACTCAAATACAACATCCATGTCCCGGTGATCAGTTAAATTACTTTTCACTCTGTTCAGTTTAGCAATACCGGGACTGCTCACTTCGGCCGCTCCCATACTTTCCGCTACTGCTCCTCTTTCAGGGTCAGGTTCAACAACAGCCACATTTTCAACTCCAAGATTTTTTAGCAGGGCCAGCACAATAAGGCCGATCGTTCCTGCTCCAAGAATTAAAAAGTTGTCATCCGGGTTAATGTTAACCTTATTTATCGCATGCAGCCCCACGCTTAGAGGCTCGGTAAGGGCGGCCTGTTCAAGAGAAACGTCCCCTGGCAATTTAACCAGGTTCTTTACCGGAATAACTGCATACTCCGCCATCGCGCCCTGATCTGTAATGCCCAGCCGGCGCATCTCCAGGCAAAGGTTATCCAGGCCTTTGCGGCATGAGCTGCACCTGCCGCACCCGATAATGTTGTTACCGGTAACGTATTCTCCCGGCACCCAACCATCACAATTATCGCCAACCGATTTAACAACCCCGGAAAACTCATGGCCGATTGTTAGACCGGGAGGCAAAAAGCCGGTTTCAAAGGCATGCAGATCGGAGCCGCAGATGCCGCAGTATTTAATCTTTACCAGGGCTTCGCCCGGCCCGGGAACCGGCACGGGCTTATCAATGATTTCCAGGCTGCCGGGACCGCTGATTACTACTGCTTTCAAAGCATAACCCGCCTTTAGCCTTCAGATTTAAAATTGGCGGGGGCCAATGAACTTGAATACTTTCAGTAAAATCCATGAGAGCACCATAGCGCCGGCGTAGATGAGCAGCACGGATTGGACGCTCCAGCCCCACCACTGCGGGGCATTCATCAGAAGCATGTAGCTTAAGACAAAAGGAGCTGCGAAAAGCGCCTGGATGCCGACTTCCATGGCAACGGGTGTCTCAAGATCAGGATCCGCTATCCTCACCAGGAGCAAGCCCACGGGAGCGGTTCCCGTAGCGATCCCGTATAAACCCATTGTTCTTTCGAAGCTGTAGGTCCAGGTTCTTCTGCCCATATAGAAAACAACAAAGGTGGTCAATATTCCAACGACGAGGCTGATCAATACGATGGGCACAATATATTCCCAGATGATCACAGCCTGGATGGCCATGATCGTGGCTACAATGAGAAAGTCAACGGACCAACCGGTTATCCGGCGCTGGGTCCCCAAATCCAGCAGGTGCCCCAGGCCGATCTTGTTGATCAGAAATTTGACTAGCAGGGCCACGATGAGTCCGAAAAAGAAGAAAAAGCCCCAGAGGCTTGCCGCAACATCTTCGGATATAAATTTGCCGATCCCCAGGATCAACAGATAGGTCAGGACATAGACCATTCCGACCAGCGCAACGTGAAAAGCCAACGTATCCACATTGGCTGAATGCGTGGTCAATTCACCGGCTGCTTCTTTCTTTGTATCTTTCTGCATGACCCCTTTTAAAACTTCCGGCGATAGACTTTTGGGCGCCAGGGCTGAAAAACCCTTGCGAATACCCCAGTTGACCAGGGGAACTCCGACAAAGAAAGCTAAGGCAAAACCGAAGGCTGCAAACGAGAGCCCCAGGGTTGCGGCATGCGCAAAACCAAATTCCTCCCAGACTTTACCCATAGAGAGGGCCTGGCCCGGCCCCTGGGCAAAACCGAGCGGCGCCAAAAAGCCGAAGAGGGGGTTGAGGTTGTAACCGGCGGGATTCAATAAAAAGACCATGACTGAGGCGATGAGGCCCTGCATGGCCATCACCACCCCTGTCATCAGCCCTATCCACAGGGCTCCCTTGACGGGGGATACCGCCGTCAGGTTCTCTTTTTTGCCGCCGCCGGCAGTAAGGCCCAGGGAAATAAAGGAGATGATAAAAAGGTGATAGGCGAAAGTTTCAAGCAGGGATATCGATACATCTATTAAACCTGTACTAATAAATATGAGCCCCAATGTACCGCCGATAAAACAGCTGGGAATGAGGAATTTCTGCAGAAACTTGATCGATGCCCGCAGCAGCATCCCCAGCAGCAGCATCACGGACATGATCCCAAAAACCACAACGGCCTCAAATGGAAAAGGCATACCCATGTAATCCTCTCCTCTAGCCATA
>CAZPET010000290.1:0-2652 GCA_964585625.1 uncultured Syntrophomonadaceae bacterium | reverse complement strand
TGGCCAGCTGTTCACAGGCATCCTGCGGATATTGAAAGCGGCGCGGCAGCGGCAGTCCCGGGCAGGCCCGCAGCGCGCTGTAGCTGTCGATCAAAAGCGGCATGATCGGATGATAGAAGGGAGTGGTCATGATCTCGATCTGCCCCCGCTCCTGCAGACGGCGGTGCAGGGGAACGATCCCGGCGAGCAGATCGCGCTGCCTCTCCATTACCGAGCGCCGCTCCGCTTCGGTGAAATTGCGTCCTTTATCGACAAGCCCGCTCAAACGAGAATCAGAGCGGCGGATTTCAGGATCTATCCAGGCTAGGTTAAACCAGACCTGCAGGTCGCGGTAATCCTGCTCGCGATAGCGGCCCAGAGCCGGCCGGACCGCCTCCGGTTCACGGGTCCAACCCTGGAGCTCCAGCAGCTCCAGGTAACGGGGATGCTGCCGGATCACCTTCTCCCAGTGAATATCGAAATAGTGATGCAGCAGGTAGCGCTTCTCGTTATCGTCAAGTTTCTCCGCAGGTTTGTCAACCTTCTGATAAAAATCTTCAGTTCCGGCAAGATAGCTTTCAATCTGCTCCAGCAGCGACGGGGTCAGGTTGAAAGTCTGGCGCACCTTTGGATATTGCTCCAGGATCGCCGCCATCTGGTAATAATCCTTGCTCCCATGGAGCCGCACCCAGGGCATGATCAGATCGCCCGAGAGCGAATCCCGGTATAACGGCTGGTGCTGGTTCCAGACAAAGGCCACATAAAGCGGCTGCCCGTTCATACCCCCGCCTCTCCTCGTGCCGGGGTCTGCTCCGGCTCCTTATTGCCGGCCCCGGATAGATGCAGCTGCAAATTTAGATCCCGGCTCTCGCCGGCAGCCAGGTGAAAATCCCAGCGGGGCAAAAGGAGCGACTGCTGGTACGAGCGCTCCAAGCCTGCCTCCGACAGGGAGATGGTCTCTACCGGCATTCGCCAGAGCAGGGCCGGCTGCTGCCAGGAGAGGGTCAGCTGCAGATTGCGCCGCCGGTCCACCAGCGAAATTTCTCTCACCGCTTCAACGGTGCCGCTGGAACCGAGGCTTCTATCTTCAAGTTCGTGCCCCGGAATAATGTAGTAACGCTCTTCGTCCGACCCGGAGAGAAAAGCAAAGTTGAACTCTACCCCGAAGCAAAGCGCAGCCTCATCTTCCCCCCGGTTGGTCAGGTGATAGTCTACCCGGAAACTGTCCTCCCCCGCGTAGACGGTCAACGTCTTCTCCAACAGCAAGAGCGCTGCTCCGTCGAGCCGTCCCTCCCGCTGAAAGGTAATCTGCACACCCTCACCGCTGTGGCCCTCTTCCGCAGACAGCCGCTCGATCTGCACTTCGGCCGGCTGCATCAGGAAGTCGCCGCACTCCCGGTAGCTCCCCTTGCCGAATTGTTCCAGGGAGGCGCTCTCTTCAAAAAAATGCTCGATCAAGGCCCCGCGGGGGTAAGGATCGTAGGAGAGATGATCAAGGATGCCTTCCTCCTTGATTGCCCGCAGGTGATGAATCGAGTCAACCTGTTCCGCAGGCGGTAAAGGCGCCGCCGCCTGCTCCAGGTATTCCTGGTGGTATGCTTCGGGACGGCGGGTAAGGGTGTCAAGAAAATTCACCGCTGCCGGTCTCCATGAAAGCTCCCACAGGCTGCCGCCAAATTGCGGCGCAAGCAGCAGGTTCAGGCGGTCGGTATAAAGATAGAGCTCCTCCGCGCCGCTGTATCCGTAGTCTCCCCGCTGCAGCTCCAGGTACGGCGCTTTTTTCATATGGTCGTCGATGATCTTTTCAGCCTGCAGCAGCTTCTGCCAGACCGCCGCTCTCAAGAAATTCAGGTAGAGGCCGCCGAAAACCCCGTGCCAGTAGGCACAGTTGCACTGGCCAGCCCAGAGCAGGCGCTGCGCATGCTCGCGGACCTCTCCTTCCGGTAGCTCTGCCCAGCGGCGGCGCACCGTTAGCATCTTCTTATGCATCCGGTTGCTTTCGGGATAACGGCTGAGAAAATTTCGCCAGAAACCGCCGGACCACTCTTTCATCTCGCGGTAGGACCCCGCCGGCAGGTAAACCGGACCCCGCGGGGGGAAAAGGCGGCGGTACTCTTCAAAGGTGACTACATTAAGCCAGTCGTCCTGCTCCTGCAGCAGGGTAAAGAATTCTTCAAGCCAGCCTTTCTCATAGACCGATTCATAGGTCCCAGGCCAGCCGCCAAATTTTTCCCCGTCGTCCGCCAGCACAAGAAGGCGCTGCTCCTTTTCATCGCGCTTCTCCTGGAAAAAAGAGATCGTTTCGCCGGGTGCCTTGAAGGGGATCAGGTAGCGCAGCTCTTCGCTGATGGGGAATATATCCAGGGGATAGCCCTCTTCTTCAGTCCTGAAGTAGTGCTCCAGCTCAGTGCAGCCGGCATCCCGGAAGTGAGTATCATCCACGGCCAGGTAGTCGATCCCGGCCTGGTGGATCGGGCGGGGCAGGTGCGGTTCCCAGACCCGCTCCGCCAGCCACATCCCGCGCGGCTCCACCCCGAACAGCTCTTGCAGGCGGGTTGTCATCAGGCGGATCTGGCCAATTTTATCTTCATCCGGGATCGCGGGGAGAATCGGTTCATAATAAGCCCCTCCCAGGATCTCCACCTGTCCGCCGGCAGCGATTTTCTTCAGGCG
>CAZPET010000289.1:0-2662 GCA_964585625.1 uncultured Syntrophomonadaceae bacterium | reverse complement strand
GCGATAGATACCAGGAGCAAATTAATTACATCTTCAATGTTTAATTCGATCCTCGGTTTCATGTCGGGAATTTCAGGCATGGCCATCACTATTCGCCTCCTTTTGATAATGATGCTGCATTATATGAATGGAAACGTGGAGGCGTTACAGCATAGCTATATTCATGATATATAAATTTATACTCTGTCTGTTCCAGACGCATTGCTTTTTTATTTATGATCAAACTGTATTTCAAAAAGCTCAGATATTCCGGGTATATCACCCGGTTTTACGCTATAGCTTTTTAACAGTTCGGACACCTGCTTGAACAGAGTTTTATCAGCAGTATAGTAGTTCATCAGATCCTTTATTTTATTTGATAATGATTGATAAATTTGCTCCTGGATGTAACCTGTATCCTGCTTTTCTGTTCCGTTTATACCTGTGTTGGCATCCGGCACCATCTGTGGAGTGCCGTGGTAATGAAAAGGGCATACCGGAGCCCGGCCCATCAGCCGGGTAGGCATATCTTCCCCGGCGTGGTTTTGCGAGGTATTTATTTGATGAAGTGATGTGTTTTTTATTTCTTGATAAATGCTTTTGGGGACCTCAATATGGAATACCTGCTTAAGATCCTCAAGAAACTGGGTCGTCGTATATATCCAAAAAGGAGTATCTTTTTCGGCCTTAAATTCATTGATCAGCAAAGGGTGTGGGATAATGTATTTGCCGTTGCTGTCCTGCTTAAACCAGGCCTTTTTTTCTTCACCGGAGACAAAAATAACAGGTTTGGCTGTACTTTCGACCTGGTCGAGCAGCTGCATCCATATAAGGATATTGCCATATCTTATATCCGGATCTTCGCTTTTTATCGTAAAGTGGCACGGAGGTATATTTTTGTAGGAGCGCTCTTCACCAATTAAATAGAGTTCTTCCAGCTTGTTTACAGAAAAAGGTGGTCCCACTTTATCCTCATACAAAGTAGCGAGTTGAGCAGCGAGGCTGTGCTCAAACGGATGAGTTGGCGGCGGTTTTGTTTTGCTTTTACCGGTTTTCTCCAGCTCGGCGGCCAAATTTTTCATCAACCTGGATACATTGCCGGTCACGTACGGATTATTTTGGTTCTCCTGGATAACAAGAAGAAGAAGCCTTGATGCCTCCAGGGCATGTTCAATCCTGCTCTCTTCCTGAGAAATAACTTTAAGCATGTTCTCATGGTATTCTTTGGCTGACTGGTAAGGCAACCAGAGTCGTTCTTTAAACCCGGTAAAAAGATTAATCAATGTTTGGGTGGTCTTTTCTGAATACCTGAAGAGGTTCAGTAAGATACTGGCATCAAACACGAAGAAAGCATTGTCCCATAAATACTTGAAATCGTCTTCCGGATGCCTGTAATAACCCGAAAAATATTTTTTCACATCATTACCTCATTTGTAACCAGGTAAACTTTCTGTACTTATAATGTTATGATCATCTACTTTTTTTGGAACCAGGTCTTTTGCTGTAAATAACTAAAAGAGGGTCACAATTGAAGGAAGAACCTGTGAGTAGTTAAGAGGCAGGTTCCTGACAAAGGGTTTTACACAGCTTATACATGCCGACTCTTGCCAATGGCAGATCAATCTATTCCGGGCTGCTTAAAACCGCCGGTTAGAGTATTAATGTATTCACAAACTTCTTCCCGGCATCATATGCGGCTTTTAATGCTGCCGGATTGTTGTTGATCTCGCCTTTTTTATCAAGACCCTGTAAACATAGAATGCCGCCGTAGTAAAAATTGATGTTGTGGAAGAAGGTCTTGCCAATTGCCTCAATATTATCGCCATATTCCGGTTTGTGCAGCGCCCCCGTGCAGATGATGAATCCTGCTTTATTTTGAGCAGGGAGAACGAAAGGCTTCTTCAGCCGGTACTTTGCCTGCCACCAGCATTGAAAGCGGTCTATAAATATTTTTAACTGTGCTGAAAGGGATCCGAAATATATTGGAGTGGCCATTACAAGACCTTTCACGGAGGCAACCTTCTCGTAAAGCGGCTGCATTTTGTCCGCAATGATGCATATCCCGTCTGCGGCGCAGCGGTCGCAGCCGCGGCACGGCTTCAGGTTGAGTTCGTGGAGGCGGAGCATCTCCACGGATATGCCTTTCTCTTCGGCGGCTTGGCAAAATATACGCAGGGCCAGTTCACTGTTCCCGCCGCGGCGCGGACTCGACGAAATTGCCAGCAGGTTATGCACGTGAATCACCCCCAATAGGTTATTCCACGAGACCGGCGATTAACCTGCCTCCAAGATTTTACCTGGAAAATGAAGTAAATCAATCAAATCGCCGGCAAGCAGGAGCAATCCTGGTTTATTTCGTGTCAGGTACCAATATACACCTTCACAGGAATGTTGCCAATAAACCCGGGACGGTATCATAATAAAAACAACATTACAATTTAACCGCCATTATCCGGCTGAGTCCAGGAGAGTGGACCAATGGCAGATTTTCAGGATGGTGCTTTAACCAGAGAAGAAATAAATTATGCTATGCTTACCCATCTGCTTGCGCTTGCGGTTTTGATCTTGCCCTCATTCGGCAATATAATTGGGCCGCTGGTCATCTGGCTGATCAAGAAAGACGAATCTTCTTTCGTAGATAAAAATGGCAAAGAATCGCTTAACTTTCAAATCAGTGTAACCA
>CAZPET010000288.1:0-2685 GCA_964585625.1 uncultured Syntrophomonadaceae bacterium | reverse complement strand
CGGGGATAAACGAGAAGGTGCGCATTCCTGAACTGGCCGCCCGGGAGCTCACCGGTACCGGGCGGGAAGCCTTCTTTCTGAATCTGCCCAAGCTGAAGACTCACTCCATGAGCATTGTCACCCTGGGTATAAAGAATCTGCTCGGATTCATGGATCAGCGCGACCGGATGAAGGAACATAACTACAATCTGCACGGCCGCCTGGCTGCCCTCGGAGAGCTGTTCAGGCCTGATTTTACCTTGATTGATGGGCTCAACGCTGTCTATTACGGCCACTACCCGCCTACCGCCCTTCTCGATAAGTGCACTGCTCCGCTGAACCTGCTCATCGGGGGAGACGATCCCCTGGCGGTGGATACAGTGGGAGCCCGGATATTGGGTTACAGCGTTGACGAGGTGCCGCACCTGCGACTGGCTCGCGAGCGGATAACCGGCTGTGCGGACCTGGATCAAATCGAGGTTGCCGGCGATCTTTCGCCTTACACGACAAAGTACCCCTGCCACCTTTATCCCTCTTTTCCCCCGGATGTAAGGGTAATCAAGGGAAGCGAGCGCTGCTGTCCGGAAGGATGTCAGAACAACACTTTAACCACGCTGCAGTTTCTATACCTTGATCACGGCGGCAAGGGCGGTTTTACGATTCTCATGGGGAAAGGGTTTACCCATGAAGATTTGGACCAAGTGAGCGGGCCCCTGCTGCTGGCCGGCAAATGCGCCATCGAAGAGACTTACACATTTTTTAAAAATAGGTCCGGGCGGGATAAGATCTATCTTTCACCTTACTGCAATGACCTGGCCTCGACGATCAAGGCTCTGACCAGGCTGATGAAAGTGAATCCCTTCTCTATTGTTCCGGTATCTCCGTGGAAAAGCTTCACCCTCCTGGCGGCCGCGAAGTTAAGAGGCAGCAAGGCGCGGGTGGCGCTGTAATCCGGCGCCTGTAGAGCCGGTCACAGCTCCACAAAGGTGATGCCGGGATTGCCGCGATCCATATGCTCGGTCCGGCTTAGAGAGGGGTGCCGCCTGATCAGCACTCGCCCGGCGCCGCCTGCACCGGAGTACTCTTCTCCCGGCAAAAAACCCCGGATCTGTCTTGAGCTAACTTTCTGTTTCAGAAAAGCCCGGCAGGCTATTCTTAACTTCCCCCCGCTGCCGCTGGAACCATATCCGTGTATGACCCGCAAAATCCGCACGCCCTCGTGCCTGGCGCACCGCAGCGCTTCTTCCAGGCGTTCCAGTCCTTCCTTAACGGGGGGCATACCCTCTTCAAGGTTAACGTTGCGAATAGGGCTACCTCTCCTGGGGGAAGTTCTCCTGGAGCTCTGATAAGAGCCGCAAAAAACGCAGCGCCTGCTCGAGGCGGGGATCTCGTTACCGCATACTTCGCAGATAATCATTTAAACCTCCTGAAATTTAAGTTCATGTTTTCAGGCAGGCCTTGGACCAAGGTCAATCTTGCCGGACCAATTATAACCATATTCTAGTTTAAGAGTCAACTTTCACAAGGAACCAAACCCGGTTGACAGTTGTCATCAAGGTAGAAAATAGAATGTCCGTGAGACAGGGAGGGGGCAACCGTAGATGGAACGCCGTTTATGGGGTTATCTTATATCAGGGTTATTGGTTGTTTTCCTGGCGGCGCTTGCTACCGGCTGCAATGGAAGTTCAGAGGATCTTTCCTGGAAGTTTACTTTTGAACAGGGCACGGAAGGATGGAGCGGGGATTTTGTTGATCTTCCGGTAGATTACGAAGCCGACATATATGAACTGGAATTTACCCATGCAGATCTGCCGGAGGAGTTAAGCAGAGCCGGCAAGGCCCTGATGTTGAGCGGCCATAACCGCAGCGATGATCTGTTCATGTATCTCAAGAAGAAGCTTACCGCCGCAGACGGCCTTGAGCCCGGTGGAACATACCTGGTCCGTATCAAGGTAGAATTTGCCACCAACGCTCCTGCCGGAGCTGTAGGTATTGGCGGTGCTCCAGGAGAAGCGGTTTGGATGAAGTTGGGGGCGGCATCCGAAGAACCTGTCCCGGAGGTGACGGATGCCGGCAGCGATCACCCTTACTATCGCTTGAGCGTGGATAAGGGTTCCCAGAACGATGACGGGGCGCATGCTCTACGTATTGGCAACGTGGCCAAGGAGAGCGGCGATGATGAAAGCTACGCTCTAAAAAACCTGGACAACATGGAACAGCCTCTCCGGGCTACTGCCGATGCCCAGGGGAATCTCTGGGTCTTTGTTGGAACAGATTCCGGTTTCGAAGGCAAAACGACCCTTTACTATACCGGGATCAACATCATTCTGGAAAAGGTATAGTAAAAATCACTTTATTACCGGTGGCGGGTAGGGCGGCCCATGGGTTGCCCTACCCGCCATGGGACTATTTGTAGTGGCGATCCGTGCCTCGCCCTCTTTACACCTCTCTCTTACAGGTTCTCCTCTTTTAAGGCGTCGATGATATTATCGTGTTTCAGTTTGGAACCGGCTTGCATCATGGTCATAAAGACGATCACGAAGACGCCGGCCACGCAAATCAGGATCTCTTCCCAGGGCAGGAAGAAAGCAAATTTAAACATGTTGCCGAAGCCGTTATACATCCACGTGCTGATCAGGATGCTCACCGGGAGGCCGTAGAGCAGGGCTTTCAGGCCGTAGAAGATGCTTTCGTAGTTGATCATCC
>CAZPET010000287.1:0-2692 GCA_964585625.1 uncultured Syntrophomonadaceae bacterium | reverse complement strand
TTGCCCACACTTCTGATAATGCTACATTTACTCCAAGAGCATTACATTTTTCTTTAATTAAATTTAATTCAGCATCAGTATCAGTTGGAAATTTATTTATAGCAACAACTGCAGGAAGCTTAAAAACTTGAGTAATATTTTCAACATGTTTCAATAAATTAGGTATACCTTTTTCCAAGGCTTCTAGATTTTCATTACTCAATTCAGACTTTGATACACCACCATTATATTTTAATGCTTTAACAGTAAAACTATTTGCCAAGAGCAGCAGCTTTTTGAGGGCTGATCTTGATCCCCGGGCCCATCGTCGAGCTGACGCTGATAGACCTGAAGTACTGCCCTTTGGCCGCCGGGGGTCTCGCTTTCAACAAGGCTTCGATGACGCTATAAAAATTTTGCTGCAGCTGCTCCGGCGCAAAAGAGACCTTTCCAATGGGCACGTGGACATTCCCCGCCTTCTCGGTGCGAAATTCCACCTTCCCGGCCTTGATCTCCTCGATGGTCCGGCTGAGATCGAAAGTGACCGTGCCGCTTTTTGGGTTGGGCATCAGGCCGCGCGGACCAAGTATTTTACCGAGCTTGCCCACCGTCCCCATCATATCGGGGGTAGCCACGGCTACATCAAAATCGAGCCAGCCTCCCTGGATCTTCTCAGCCAGTTCTTCACCGCCGACAATGTCAGCGCCGGCCGATTCAGCCTCTTTTGCTTTATCTCCCTTGGCAAAAACCAGCACCCGCACGCTCTTGCCGGTGCCGTGGGGCAGGACCACCGTTCCCCGGACCTGCTGGTCGGCGTGCTTCGGGTTAACCCCCAGACGGACGGCGAGCTCAACGGTCTCGTCAAAAGCAGCCCGGCTGCACTTCTTTACCAGATCAAGAGCCTCTTCAGGAGCGTAGTGTTCTTCACGATCGATATTCTGCCTTGCTTCGCGGTATTTCTTACCATGATTGGCCATGCCTGTATCCCTCCTGTGGTCCTGGCGGGCGCTGCGGCCCTCCCACATTGTATTGATTCCTGAACCGCCGCTTAATAATACAACACTTTACGGTCCGATGGTAATGCCCATACTGCGGGCGGTCCCTTCAATGATCCGGGTGGCCGCTTCAAGATCGTCGGTATTCAAATCCTCCATCTTCGACCTGGCGATCTCGATGACCTTGGCCCGCGGAACCGTCGCCACCTTCACCCGGTTCGGTTCACCCGAAGCCTTCTCCAACCCCGCCGCTTTCTTTAACAGCACGGAGGCCGGCGGTGTTTTGGTGATAAAGGTAAATGAACGATCTTCATAAACGGTAATTTCAACCGGGATGATCAACCCGGTATCCTTTGCGGTTCTCTCGTTAAATTCTTTGCAGAATGCCATGATGTTCACGGCGTGCTGGCCCAAGGCCGGACCAACCGGAGGAGCCGGTGTGGCTTTGCCTGCCGGTATCTGCAACTTGGCCATGCCTATGATTTTTTTCTTCTTCGCCATAAAATAACCTCCCGGGGCAGGTGCCGTCGCCTAATATTTCTCTACCTGGTGAAACCCAAGTTCAACCGGTGTTTCCCGGCCAAACATGGATACTAAAACCTTAACCGTGCCTTTTTCCTGGTTAATTTCTTCAACCGTACCTTCAAAATTTTTGAAGGGCCCGCTGATCACTCGAACAACCTGGCCGACCTCAAAATCTATACGCGGTTTCCCTTCCGCGGCCATTCCCATCTGGCGCATGATCCGGTTAATTTCTTTTTCACTTAAAGAGACCGGTTTGGAACCGGGTCCAACAAAACCGGTTACGCCGGGAGTGTTGCGAACTACGGACCATGAATCGTCATCGAGGATCATCTCCACCATGACATAACCCGGGAATACCTTTTTCTCCACGGTTTTTTTCTGACCGCCCTTGCTGGTGATCTCCTTTTCCGTGGGAACCAGGATCCTGAAAATACGGTCCTTCATGTTCATTGATTCCACCCGGCGGGCCAGATTGGTTTCAACCCTGTTTTCATAGCCGGCATAGGTATGAATAACATACCATTTCTTGGCCCCGGTTTCCGTTTGTGTATCCATGGAAAAAGGAGGGCTTGGAAGCCTCTCCAACATCTCACTCCTTCAGCGAATTATACCCGGTTAACGTTGCATGACTAAACGTAAAACTGCCAAAAAGATAGTGTCCAGGCCCCAGAAGAGAATTCCAAAAAGCAGTACGGTAAAAACCACCACGCCCGTATAAACAACGAACTCCCTCCTGTTGGGCCACTGAACCTTTTTCAGCTCCATGCGCACCTCGCGCAGGTATTTCACCAGTCGATTGAGTAGTTTCATAAATTCAAAAACCTTTCCTGATCAAAAGAATAAGTCCTCTTTCGGAAAACGGTTTACTTTGTTTCTTTATGCAGCGTTTGCTCTTTGCAGCGGGAGCAGTACTTTTTCATCTCCAGCCTTTCCGGGTTGTTTTTTTTGTTCTTCCGGCTGCTGTAGTTCCGCTCCTGGCACTGCGTGCAGGCCAAATGTATCGTTACGCGCACCTTTACCACCTTCCATGCATTTCAATCTACCACAAACTGAGCAGGCATGTCAATAAAAAATGAGCCCATAACGGCATAATAAAGGGGCGGGTAGCTCATTCCCCGCCCCGCGGATTGTCAAAAACTACTCCATTACCTCGGTTACCACGCCGGCGCCCACGGTGCGGCCCCCTTCGCGGA
>CAZPET010000286.1:0-2713 GCA_964585625.1 uncultured Syntrophomonadaceae bacterium | reverse complement strand
GTGGCGGCTGCGGAAACGTCGCCGTCTGAATGGCTCTTTTATTAGGGGCAGGCCGGAAGGCCTCCCTTTTTTAATGGTGGAAAGAGGTGAGAGGACTTGTCTTTAAAACTGTTATGGAAGCTTCAGGAGCTCGATCTCGACATCGAGGAACTGGAGGATGAGAGTGAAAACAACCCGCTCCACCAGGAGGCCGGGGAAGCAGGGGAGCGCCTGGCCGGGCTTGAGGAGGCTTTGGAAGGGACGGAGCAGGCTCTCAAGGAGCAGCGTAAAAAGCTAAAAAGAGGGGAGCTCGATCTGGAAGCGATCACCGCAGAGCACAATGAACTGCATAAAAGGCTTTACAGCGGTGAGGTGAAAAATATAAAGGAGCTCGAGCAGATGGAGATCAGGCTGCGTTCGGTAAAGCGGAGCCAGCTGAATCTTGAAGAGGAGCTTATCGGCATGATGGAGGCGATCGAGGAGCAGGAACGGCTGGCCGGAGATCTAACCGTGCAGCAGAGCGAAGCTGCAGCGGAGCTGCAGCAGCGCCGGCAGCGCCTGGATGATGAGCTGGCCCGCCTCGGGATCGAAATGGAAAGGCTGCAGGAGCGGCGCGAGGGCCTGACCTCACAGATCGAGCCGCAATACCTGGAGCGCTACCGGGAACTGGCCCGGAGATACCAGGGCCGGGGTCTGGCCCGCGTAATAAACGATATCTGCCAGGGATGCAGCGTCTTCATCTCGTCGGCGCAGCGGGGCTTTCTTTACGATCCCCTGGCCATGATTTATTGTGAAAACTGCGGCCGCCTGCTGGTCCGCTTCAGCGAAGAGGAGGCGCAGGTGGAGTAGGGAGGCCGGGCAGCCGGGCAGCACCCGGTTGAAGGAATAACGGATAAGCTATATAATACTGTATTGGAAGTGTAATCAATTATTCATATTGTATCGGGATGAGGGATAATCTTGGCTGAAAAAAACAAAAAGGTTAAGCGTAAGGATCTGCGCAAGCAGCGGTGGGCCTCGATCATCGCGGCGGTACTGGCCCTGGCGATGGCCTTCTCCGCGATAGCCGCATACGCAAGCCATCTGTTGAATCGCGGCAACGACGAGACAGTTAGTCCGGAGCAGCAATACGATCCCGATGCTGTGCGGAGCTACTGCCTGGATGAGATCGAGAGGCTGCAAAAATATATCGACGACTACGGGCCTGCCGCCCCGGTGCTGGGTGAGCTGGTGCAAAATTATGCCCTTCTGATCCAGATCGAGGAAACAGAAAAGGCTTCAGAGGAAAAATTGCAGGGTTACCGGGACAATCTGAAGAAGTACAGCCGTGACCTGGTCGAGCTGGAGCCGGATAAACCGGAACACCGCCTGCAGCTGCTTTATGTCTATAAAGAGATTGATGAGGAAGAGGCGGTTATCGCCGGGGAGATCGCCACCCTGAGCGAGCTGCTCCATGAGAATCCGGATCCCTCCTCCACCCTTATGCTGATCGGATTTATGAAATCCTCGAAACAGCAAGAAGAGACCATGGATGATGAGATCGCCTGGTTACAGGATCATCTCGAACAGCTGGAAGAGTCAGGAAAGCTCGACAGCGAAAACCGCTATTACTATGCTTATTTACTGGGCGAATATCTGGAAGAGACGCAAGCGGCAGAAGAACAGCTGGCCCTGATCATGGAAAAAGAGTCCGAGGAGAGCGCCGTTTACAGCGTGGCGAAAAATTACCTGGAGAAGCTGCAGCAGAAAGAAGAAGAGAAGGAAAAATAAACAGATGATCGGGAGAAGGTATGAAACAGGAAACCTGGCTCCGGCTGTTGGGAGAACTGCGTAAACGGCTGATCATGCTCTCGCTGCTCATTGCGTCGGGGGCAGTTTTCTCCTATATTTTTATCGATCGGATTCGCAATATTCTGCTCCTTCCCACTTTAACCCCGGACATTACTAAGTTTTTTGAGATTTTTATCCGGCATTATCCCTATCGTGAGCTTCCGGCCGGTGTGGAGCTGCCCGTGAAGATGATCTTTCTCACCCCCGGCGAAGCGTTCATGGCCAATCTGCGGCTGGCCCTGGTCAGCGGTGTGCTGCTCACCTTGCCGCTGATCCTCTACCAGGCGGTGGCCATCATCCTTGCTGTAAGCAAGAGGCGCCGCCGCGGCGCCCTCCTGTTGATCCTGGCCATCTGCCTGCTCTTCCTGCTGGGGCTGGCTTTTGCCTATTTAGTGGTCTTCCCCTTTGCCATGAACTTTTTTCTTAGTTTTGCCTCCGCAGATATTGGAGCCGAATGGAGCATCGGCCGCTACCTCTCCTTTGCCACCTCATTTTTATTTGCCTTCGGCCTTGTTTTCCAGATCCCGCTGGTTTTCTGGTTCCTCGGCAGCATCGGGGTGATCAATGCTGCTTTCTTGAAGCGGCACCGCAGGTTTGCCATCGTGATCATTTTAATTCTTGCCGCGGTGCTTACACCTCCCGACGTATTTTCCCAGGTCCTGATGGCGATCCCGCTCTTTATTCTTTATGAATGCGGCATATTGCTGGTCTCCTTTGCCCAGCGAAGGCGGGCCGGTGCTGTAACATAATCCGAAGTACAACTTTTATATTACCCTGCTTTTTCACTCATGCTTCGCCTTCTCCTCGTTTCTCACATTTTGCAGGAAGATTCCACTAATTTGTCGAATTGTGATCCCAAAAGTTGTCGCCCGATGCAGTAAATGAAAGAAGGTGGCAGGGCCAT
>CAZPET010000285.1:0-2714 GCA_964585625.1 uncultured Syntrophomonadaceae bacterium | reverse complement strand
GGAGTAAAAAATCGGCAAAACTGCGGCAGAAGAAGGATATTGGTACACCAATTGCGCCGGCGAGTGCTAGACTGCTTTGTTGTGCTCCGGGTATCAAGCTGCTATAATGAAAGCAGTTCAAGCTGCAGGCAAATGGAGAATGTCATGTTCATCTCTTTCGGGGTCTAGAGCAGAAGTTATTTCAGGGATATCTTACCCGAAAACCAAATGAACAGGTTTCAGGCAGGGGTAGGTATACCCCTGCCTGCCTATTTTAGAGGTGATCATGATGACAATTATTCTTGAGGCAAGCAGGCTGAGCAAAGAATATAACGGCCACCCCGTTTTGACCAATCTTAACTTCCAGGTGGATGCGGGCGAGAAGGTCGGCCTGATCGGGCGCAACGGCAGCGGCAAGAGCACCTTGCTGAAGATCATCGCCGGGCAGGAGAAGCCCACGGACGGGGAGGTGCGTCTATACCTGCCCCTGGAGCAGGTGGGATACCTGCCCCAGGAACCGGAGCTCCCCCGCGGCCTGACCGTTCAAGCATACGCCTGTGCCTCCGGTCATAGTGCACCAGAGGAATGGTTGGTGCTGAAGTATCTGACAGAGCTGGGATTCGGCCGCGCAGATTCAGCCCGAGCCACGGAGATGCTCAGCGGAGGGGAAAAAAGCCGCCTCTGCCTGGCCCGGCTGGCGGCACAGAGCTGCGGGCTGCTGCTCCTCGACGAGCCCACCACCCACCTGGACACCCGGGGGCTGGAATGGTTGGAAGAATATCTGCAGGGATTCCCCGGGACGGCGGTGATCGTCTCTCACGACCGCTACCTGCTCGACAAGATTGCCGGTCGGATTCTGGAACTGGAGCAGGGTTCAATCCGCTCTTACCCGGGCAACTATTCCGATTATGCCCGGATCAGGGATGATCAAAACCGGGCCCGGTGGAGCGCTTACCGGGATTACCACAACAGGCGCAAACGGATGATCGCCGCGGTAAACCGTAAGAAAGAGTGGGCCCGCCGGGCTGCGGCGGCATCTTCACCGCGCACCCCCTATCTGGCCGCTCGGGCCAAAAAGGTGGACCGGACGGTCAAGGCTTTTCAGCAGCGGCTGGCCCGGCTGGATGAAACAGCCCCCCGCAAACCCTGGGAATACCGCCGGCTGCGGCTGAACTTCTCCGGCAGCGGCAAAACCGGCAGCAGGGTGATCCACGCGGAGGGGCTTGGCCATTCCTTTGAGCAGAGGATCCTGTTTGAGGATCTCTCTTTTACCATCTTCGCCGGAGAAACTGCGGTCCTGACCGGTCCCAACGGCGCCGGTAAAACAACCCTGCTGCGGCTGATTCTCGGCGAATTGAAGCCGGTCCGGGGAAAGGTCAGCCTGGCCCTTTCAACCCGCGCCGGTTACCTGTGGCAGTCACTCGACATTTTGAACCCGGGATTGACCGTGCTGGAAACGGTGGCCGCGGCCGGGGAGACGGACGGGACAGCAGCGCGCCACCTGCTGGGCGCCCTTCTTTTCACCGGTGAGCAGGTCAACCGGAAGGTGTCCACCCTCTCCGGCGGGGAGAAAAAACGGCTGATCCTGGCCACCCTGCTGGCCCGCCGGGTCAATCTTTTGATCATGGATGAGCCGACCAACCACCTGGATATCGAGTCACGGGAAGCAATGGAGGCGGCGCTGGATGAATTTGATGGAACGATCCTCGCGGTGAGCCATGACCGCTACTTTCTGCATCGCCTTTCCAGCCGGGTTCTGCACCTGGAGGAAGGGAGGCTGACCAATTATCCCGGTTCATACGGCGAATATCTTGACAGCTTGAGACGGGCGGGTGAAGAGAGTCCGGAAGAGATTCTTCTCCTGGAGAACCGTCTCTCCTACCTTTCGGGCAGGCTCAATGAACTGGCCACGCCCGGCAGCCCCGGAGCGGCTGAAGAGCTGGAGCGAGTGAACCGTGAATTTATCGAGATCAGCCGCAAATTGCAGAAGCTGAAGTGAGCGCAGTATCATTTTAAATTAAGGGTTTCAGAAGAGACGCTCGGCATGACAGAGAGGAGCGCAAGAACGGTTTTCTTTACCAGTTGTTCACGGCATGCTCGATGAAGGCGGTCATATCCTTGACCTGAAGTTTGCTGCCGTCATCAAGGATCACGGTGCCGTTGAATTTGCCGAAGAGCTGGTGGCAGCGGTTGTCGACAAAGAGCAGCCTGGTCTCGGTGTAATTGTCATGGAGCGGCGTGAATTCCAGGTTGAAACGGTCGCCGTCGCTGGTAAAGCGCTTCGTCGACATGTAACCACCCTCCTGCAGGTCGGCATGGACCCGGCCCAATTTGTGCGCGGTGCCGTCGTAAAAAAGGATGTTCTCGGTAGCCGCCCCGGTGTTGCCGAAGCCCCAGCCGATATTGAAACCGAACCTTTTCCCGTCGAGCCAACAGCTGCCGCTACCCCAGTACCAGCTGTGACGGAAAGGCCAGACCCCCCGGCCCCAGTCAAGCAGGCCGAAGGAGCTATCGGGCGAAAAGAAATATTTCCGGCCGTTGATCACGGCGGTACCCTCTGCGGGCATACAGTTGATTTTATGGTTGTAGTAAAAACACCGTCTTCCCTCGTCAAAGGGCGTGGCCATGACGATAGAGGTTTTATTAGGGGCAAAAAGCGTCACGGAGATCTCCATGCTGCAGCCCTCTTTATCGTTGGCGTGGCAGGTCAAGATGCGCCTGTCGCCGCCGGCCTC
>CAZPET010000284.1:0-2714 GCA_964585625.1 uncultured Syntrophomonadaceae bacterium | reverse complement strand
TTTTCTTTATGCAGCAAACCCAGGGCGGCGGCAACAGGGTGATGAACTTTGGCAAAAGCCGGGCCCGGCTCCACGAAGGTGACCGGAAGAGGGTTACGTTCGACGATGTTGCCGGTGCTGACGAGGAGAAGGCCGAATTGGCCGAAGTGGTTGATTTTCTGGGAGATCCCCGTAAATATATTGAGCTCGGAGCGCGTATCCCCAAGGGGATCCTGCTGGTCGGGCCGCCGGGAACCGGGAAAACGCTGCTGGCCCGGGCGGTGGCCGGGGAGGCGGGAGTGCCATTTTTCAGCATCAGCGGCTCCGACTTTGTGGAGATGTTTGTGGGAGTAGGAGCGTCGCGGGTGCGAGATCTCTTTGAAAACGCAAAAAGAAACTCACCCTGTATTGTCTTCATCGACGAGATCGACGCGGTGGGGCGGCAGCGGGGCGCCGGCCTCGGTGGGGGCCATGATGAACGGGAACAGACCTTGAACCAGCTCCTGGTGGAGATGGATGGGTTTGATGTAAATGAAGGGATTATCATTCTGGCGGCGACAAACCGTCCCGACATCCTCGACCCGGCTCTGCTGCGTCCCGGGCGCTTTGACCGTGAAGTTGCCGTCGGGGTGCCTGATGTAAGGGGGCGCGAGGAGATTTTGAAAGTGCATACCCGCAACAAGCCGCTGGCAGACGAGGTTAGCCTGCGGGACATTGCCCGGGCCACGCCCGGTTTTACCGGGGCCGACCTGGAAAATGTGGTCAACGAAGCGGCGCTGCTGACAGCGCGCACCGGCGGTAAGCGGGTTGGTAAAAAAGAGATCGAAGAGGCGGTCGAGCGGGTCATTGCCGGAACCCAGAAACGAAGCCGCGTGATCAGCGAATTTGAAAAGAAAATTGTCTCTTTTCACGAAGCAGGTCATGCCCTGGTCGGCTACCTGCTGCCTCATACCGACCCGGTGCACAAGGTTTCGATTATTCCGCGCGGGCGGGCCGGGGGTTACACGCTCATGTTTCCGGAAGAGGATCGCTACTTCATGACCCGTTCCGAACTCCTGGATCGTGTTACCACTCTCCTGGCCGGAAGGGTGGCGGAGAAGCTGGTTCTGGACGAGATCAGCACGGGAGCGCAGAACGATCTGGAGAGGGCCACCTCCATTGTCCGCCAGATGATCATGGAGTACGGCATGAGCGATTCACTCGGCCCGATTACCCTGGGGCACAAGCAGGATCAGGTCTTCTTGGGGCGGGATATCGCCCGGGACCGCGATTACAGCGAAGAGATCGCCAAGGCGATCGATCATGAAATACGCCGGACAATCGATCAGTGCTACGAGCGAGCCAAAGAGGTTCTGGAGGAAAACCGCGACAAGCTTGACCTGATTGCCGCGGCACTTCTGGAAAAAGAGACCCTCGATGCCGAAGAGATTACCGCCCTTGTTGAAGGGAAAAGCCTTGCAGAGCTCGAGGCTGCCCGCCGCGAAAAAGAGAAGGCGGCTGCGGCCAGGGCGGAGGGCGCTGTCCGTCCGGAGCGGCGCGGCGAGAAAACGGCGCCGGGGAAGACAAAAGTACAGCCCTGCACCTCTTTCCAGCAGAGTGAACCTGCCGAAAATCCGTCCAAAGAGCCTACCTCGTAAAGAACAGGGGCTGCCCCAGGGGGCAGCCCTTTTTTGATACAGGAAGGCGGGTGTGCCCATGGGCGGAATTACAGAAATTGAAGGCATCAAGGTGGGTGTCTATACCGATCCGGACGCGGCGACCGGGGTAACCGTGGTCCTGGTTGAAGAAGGAGCCCGCGCTGCGGTGGATGTGCGGGGTTCGGCGCCCGGGACCAGGGAGACCGATCTGCTGCGGCCCTCACGGCTCGTCGAAGAGGTCCAGGCGATCGTCCTGGCCGGCGGCAGCGCTTTCGGCCTCGATGCTGCGGGCGGGGTGATGCGCTACCTGGAAGAGCGGGGGCGGGGCTACATCACCGGACCGCTGCGCGTTCCGATTGTCCCGGCGGCAATCTTGTTTGATCTGTTAATCGGCGATATGAATGTCCGCCCCGATGCTGAGATGGGTTACCGGGCCTGTCTGAACGCTTCAGCAGGACCGGTGCCGGAGGGATCGGTGGGCGCGGGGACCGGGGCCACGGTAGGCAAGATCTACGGTCCGTTACAGGCGGTTAAATCAGGCCAGGGGAGCGCCTCCTGCCGCTGCGGCAACCTCATTGTCGCCGCCCTGGTGGCGGTGAATGCTTTTGGTGATGTTTTTAACCGCAGGGGCGAACTGCTGGCTGGCCCGCGCAATCCCGAAACGGGCGCCATGGAGCGCACCGCCGGCTTGATGATGGGCCGCCGCGGCGCTGATTTCCCGGGGAATACCACCCTCGGCGTGGTGGCGACGAACGGTTCTTTTTCCCGGGAAGCGCTATGCAAGATTGCCCAGATGGCCCATGATGGGCTGGCCCGCTCGATCTGGCCGGTCCACACGATGTGGGACGGTGATATTATTTTCAGCCTTTCTGCGGGGAAGGAAGAGGCTGATATCAGCCTCGCCGGGACCATGGCTGCGGAAGCGGTGTCCGGGGCAGTAGAAAGGGCTGTATTGAAAGCCGAATCTTTAGCCGGCATCCCGTCGGTGATAGATATAAAAAATAAGTGAATTAATTAACTTGATGCAGGAATTAAACCGGATTTGTGGAATAGATTATGCATAAAGCAGAGAAAGCGGGAGGTTAGGGCAAAAATTAA
>CAZPET010000283.1:0-2736 GCA_964585625.1 uncultured Syntrophomonadaceae bacterium | reverse complement strand
TGAGTGCTGTAATTTAAAACAGTGGTGTCCTGCGGGGCAAGGACAACCCGGTGCTCTTTAATCCGTTCTATGGTGGCCTCGGTATGGGCATCCAGGATTACTTCCATGCTGACCTCCTTGTTCTGAAAGAAACGGTAAGCAGCCATGGTTCGAGCCTTGGAACCACAGGCTTCAGGAATATTTCTCTCGCATTTATCAAAAAAGTCCTGGGCAATGATGTACAGTCTGCGTTTTAACCTTTGATCAAATAAACGAATGGTGCCAAACTCTTCTTCCGCCCAATTGGCCGGATTTTCGGGACGGGGCATCTCTCCAAGCTTAACTTCGGGCGCCTGGCATAAAACTTTACGCCAATCGCGGCCTAAGGGATAGACAAAAATGCTTTTAGGCTTGCCGTCACGTCTGCCCGATGTTTGACCGATATGACGCCAGTTGGCCGCCTGGTAGCAGGTGCCAGAAAAAAGCGTCGGGTCAACAAAGGTTTCCACCAACACAGGACGTATGTTGTAACGCTCTTCCCAGTCCCCGGGCAAACGCGAAAGAGCTAAAGATAATACATAAGAGGCTAAATTGGCTACTTTGACCGTGGGCACCAGCAGAAATCTAGCGTTTAAAACAACCTTGTCCAGGTTCGCCCTTCTGGCGCTTTCGCTCCAGCCAATATATTCATCACGGGATTTTAAAGCCCAGGTGGCCGAAGTAAAAGCTAAGGCGCCAACATAGCCATAGTTGGCACTTTCTACTATATACCTTACCTGCGCACCGCACAACGGGCCCGCCCCAAGATAATGATATTTTTCCAAAAGAGCCCGCCAGAGTTTCGATTCTTTGGTGTAACGGCTGGTGATGGGCTTGACCGTTACTTCACCTAGCTCTGATAGGGTACAATTTACAGTTGGTAAATTCACTTCTAATCTTAAAGGGGCGGCTCTGGCAAAGTTCTCCACTCTTTCAGCGGTGGGCAGCTTGATTACGCCCTGCTGGTCAAGCTCTACCAGGGCTTTGCGGCAGCTCATCTCCTTAAGGTTGCCATTAGAGGACCGCCAATCATTAAGTCGACAGATTTGGCGGGAAAGCTTGCGGCGTGAAATGCCCGGCTCCGCCTTGATCATCGACTTGATCTCGTCTATGATGGTCTTGGTGTAACGCTGACCCTGTATTAGCATGCTTCTATGCTACATCAATCCACCCCCGGTGTCAAGTGTGTGCCCGGATCACTTTTTCAAAGGGGGGAGCTTGAAAAGACCAGAATGTTCCCCTTTTTAAAGGGAGATTTATCGCTTGAAAGGACACTATTTTTGCAATACCTGCTTTTTCTCAAGGCAGGCCCGGAGTTGTGCAGCTTTCTCCTCGGGCGCAGCGTCGTTGATAAATGTTCCCGCCCCCTGTTCACAGCCGGCTAGAAATTTAAGTTTATTTCGCTCCCGTATAGGTGAATAAAATTCAAAGTGAAGATGGCCCCGCTCATCATCGCTGCCGGACCGGACCGGCTCCTGATGCAAGATCATCAGGTAAGGAAAAGGAGCCTCGAAGAGGCGGTCGTAGCATG
Source organism: uncultured Syntrophomonadaceae bacterium (assembly GCA_964585625.1). Taxonomy (GTDB): domain Bacteria; phylum Bacillota; class Dethiobacteria; order DTU022; family DTU022; genus JAAZIN01. The sequence goes on along the minus strand of CAZPET010000283.1, from coordinate 1,187 downwards.
CAACAAGCTCCTGCAGCATTTTCGCCAGCTGCTCCACCTCGGCAGGATGAAGCTCCGTCAACGAGGCCAGGCAGCGCCGGCTGTAAAGATGAACCTCGTAACTGTAACGGGCGGCAAAAGGGATAAAGGCTACCCAGCCTGTAGACTCCAGGATGATACGGCGGCCGTCCGCGATCTCTTCAGCAAGCAGATCGCAGAAGAGGCAGCTTCCGGTTTTTTGCCGGTATTCACGGGCGGATGCCAGTTCAAGAGCCGGCACGGGCGGGATAAAGGGAAAGGCATAAATCTGGCCGTGCGGGTGGGAAAGAGTAACCCCCACTTCCGGGCCGCGGTTTTCAAAAATCAGGATATACCTGATCCCTTCGCGCCGGCTTATTTCCCGGTAGCGATCCTGCCAGACATAGATCAGCTGGACCACCCGCTCCGGGGAAAGAGTGGCCAGGCTGCCTTCATGTTCGGGGGTATAAACGACAACCTCGCAGACCCCGCCGGCCAGGACCACAGGGCTCAGGCCGGTCCCTTCAACATCGGGTTCGGGCGGGGCAAGATGCAGGCTCGGATAACGGTTTTCAAATACAGCCACCTCGAAATCGGGCCGCGGGATCTCCGTTTCGAAACCGCCCGGGTCAGTTGGGCACAGGGGGCAGTAATCACGGGGCGGATGCAGCACCCTGTCCATGCGATGCGTCGCCATGATCACCCACTCCCGCCGTACCGGGTTCCACCTTAACTCGGACAAGCAAAACGCTCCTTCCGCCTGCTAATTGGGTAAATTTTGCCGTCAGGCGATCTGCCGCTCATTTTGACAGCTAATAAATATTAACAGTCTTTCCTTCCCTTGGCTTGCTCCGGCCCCGGATCGCCTTCATGTTGTTTGGCAGTCTCTCTTGCTTTCACCGGCTTCTCTTTCGCCCAGGAGTATAAATAGAGGTAACGTCCGTCTTCTTTTTGAATCAATTCTTTCGTCAATATCCTTGTCGCCACGACCCCGGTCCCCTTCATATTTGCATTGGCAGCGCTTTTATAAAAAGATACTTCTAAAAGAATCAAGCATTTCCCTTCATTCATTCGAATAGATGGGGTAAGTAAAAAATAAACGGCTGTTTCATATCCAGAACAGCCGTTTAATCTCATAACCGGAACCCGAGCAAACTGGTAAGCCGAGTTCTGTTTTTGGCAGCCATCTA
>CAZPET010000282.1:0-2746 GCA_964585625.1 uncultured Syntrophomonadaceae bacterium | reverse complement strand
CCCCGATGGTGTCGAAAGCGCAGGTTTCGGAAGCCAGAAAATATCCCTTCTCCCCCAGCCGCCCCAGGGAGAGCGGCCGGAACCCGTGCCGGTCGCGCAGGCCGATGATCTTCTTCCCGTCGCTGAGAATGAAAGCAAAAGCCCCCTCTAGGCGCGGCGCCATCGCCGCCACGGCTTCCTCCAGGCAGGGGTTATTCTGCCGTGCCACCAGGTGGCCCAGCAGCTCGCTGTCGGTATCCGTCTGGAAGATGGCTCCCTGCCCTGCTAGCTCATCGCGCAGGAGAGCCCCGTTGACCAGGCGCCCGTTATGGGCGATGGCCAGCTCACCGTAACGGTAGCGCAGCAGCAGGGGCTGGCTGTTCTCGGGGCCGCGCCCTTCCTTGCCGTAGGCGTAGCGCACATGGCCCAGGGCCAGCGGACCCCGGCGCTTTTTCAGCTCTGCGGTATCGGGAAATACCTCGGAGACAAGCCCGGGTCCCCTTTTCAACCAGATCTTGCCCCCGTCGCCGGAGCCGACGGCGATCCCCGCGCTCTCCTGGCCGCGGTGCTGCAGCGCATAGAGGGCGAAACCGACCAGGTAAGCCAGCGGCTGGTCCGCCGCCCAGCCGCCGCAGACCCCGCAGGCCTCCCTTATCGAGCCGGACACGGGATCGCCTCCCTGTAAACTTTCCGCAGCTGCGTTAGCGGCAGGTCGATCCAGGTGTGCTCCCCTGAAGCAATGCGCAATCTCTCTCCGCCGGTCCGGCCCAGCCTGACTGCCTGCACCGCCGCCTCGCGGGCCAGCGCCTCGAGACGCGCGGCGTCGCCCGGTTTCACCGATACCGCCGCCCGCGACGGCCCCTCGCCGAAAAGCAGCATCTCGGGCCGCGCCTCAGCCGGCAAGGTCACATCCGCGCCGCGCCCCCCCCGGAGGCAGCTTTCCGCCAGGGCCACAGCCAGACCCCCGCCGGTAAGAGCGTTGGCGCTGCCGGGCAGCCCCTCCCGGATCAGCCGGCGGAGCAGCATCTGCAGCCGCCTCTCCAGCTCCAGATCAATCTGCGGCAGCGCCCCGGCCACCATTTCATGTAATGTTTTTAAATACTGGCTACCTCCCAAAGAAACTTCGGTTGCCCCGAGCAGGTAGACCAGGTCATCGTCCCGGCTGAACCCGGCGCCGCAGATCTTCGCCGCATCTTCGAGCAGGCCTACCGCCCCGATAACCGGCGTCGGGTAGATCGCCTCGCCGGCCACTTCGTTGTAGAAGCTGACATTGCCGCCGACAACCGGCAGGTCGAGCGCGCGGCAGGCGGCGGCGATCCCTTCAACTGCCTGCTTGAACTGCCAGAAGACCTCCGGTTTCTCCGGATTCCCGAAGTTAAGACCGTCGGTAATCCCCAGCGGCTCCGCACCGGCGCAGGCCAGGAAGCGCGCCGCCTCGCAGACGGCAAAGATCGCCCCCCGGTAAGGATCAAGGTAGACCAGGCGCCCGTTCCCGGCTACCGCCATGGCCAGTGCCCGCCCCTTATTCGGCAACCGCATCACCGCAGCCGCGCCCCCGCCGGAGCCGGCAAGAAGATCGCCCTCAGCTCCCGCCTGACAGGGTGCCTCTTTCCCGCAGTCCGGGGTCCATGCCATTCCGGCCACGTCGGGCGAGCTGAGGACTTTAAGGAGAGCCCGGTTGAAATCGTCTACCGGCGGCAGGCCCTGAAGATCGATAGCAGCCAGCTTGCGGTAGTATTCCGGTTCGCAGGAGGCGGGTTCATAAACCGGCGCGCCGTCGACCACGCTTTTCGCCGGCACCCGGGCCACCACCTCCCCGTAATGCTTCACCGTGACCAGGCCGTCCCCGGTGACCCGGCCGATTGCCGTGCAGGAGAGCCCCCGCTTTTCGAAAGCCGCGGCGGCCTCTTCCTGCCGCGCCGGCGTCACGATCAGGAGCATCCGCTCCTGCGATTCCGAGGTGAGGATCTCATAGGCGGTCATCCCCTCTTCGCGCAGCGGCACCAGGTCCAGCTCCAGCTCTATCCCGCTGCCGGCCCGGGCCGCTGTCTCGGTAACGGCACAGGTCAGCCCGGCGCCGCCGAGGTCCTGCACCCCCACGGCCAGATCTTTTTCAATAACCTCCAGGGTTGCTTCAAGCAGCGCCTTCCCCAGGGCGGCATCGCCTACCTGCACCGGCGGGCGCTCCTCTTCCTCGCTCTCAGCGGTGAGCTCCACCGAGGCAAAGGTGACGCCGTGGATGCCGTCGCGACCCGTGAGCGCCCCGGCCAGCAGGACCAGGTTCCCCTCTCCGGAGGCCCGCCCCCGCATCAACCGCTCTGCCGGCAGCAGCCCCACGCACATGGCGTTGACCAGGGGATTGCCCCGGTAGCACTCTTCAAAGTAAAGCTCTCCGGAGACAACCGGAATGTCCGTCCCTGCGGCATACCAGGATATGCCTGCGGCTGCCCGTTCAAAAAGATAGCGGCTGCGCCGGTCCTCCAGCGGTCCGAAGCGCAGCGAGCCGAGCAGGGCCACCGGGCGCGCGCCCATGGCCACGATGTCGCGGATGATCCCACCGGCGCCCGTGGCCGCGCCCTGGAAAGGCTCCACCGCCGTGGGATGGTTGTGGCTCTCAATTTTGAAGGCCGCCGCCAGGCCCTCCCCCAAGTCGACCACCCCGGCATTCTCGCCCGGCCCCTGGAGCACGCGGGGCCCTTCTGCCGGAAGCAGGCGCAGCGCCGCCCGGGAATGCTTGTAGCTGCAGTGCTCCGACCACATCACGCTG
>CAZPET010000281.1:0-2793 GCA_964585625.1 uncultured Syntrophomonadaceae bacterium | reverse complement strand
CCAGGTCGGCCGAGAAGGCGTTGACGATGCCGAGGCAGGCGGCGCAGACCAGGACCAGAGCAATGATGGTGAAGAAGAGGGAGGTGGTCACAATAGAGCTGTCGGCGGAGTCTGAATATCCAGCGAACAACCGGTAGCGCGTCTGCAGTGCACCGGGCCAGCCAAATTCATTGACCAGATTGTTTTCCCTGCAGAATTCATTCAGCCCTTCGAATGAGGTAACGGCGTCCCCGGCATAGCGTCCATAGCAGTTCACCACAGCCCGGCCGCCGGCCTCGATCTGCTCCCCTGCAGAGAGTACGCCGGCGGGATAGTCATAATATACCGGATAAATTAAGCTCCATCGATTCCGCAGGTAGATAAGCTTGTCGGTCAGGATCCCCACCAGGGTATAGTTCTTTTGGACCGGTGCATCCATGAAGCCGGTGCCGTCAGGGATGAGCAGCGTAAGCGTGATCCTATCGCCCACCCCGGCGTTCGAGCGCAGCCGCGCCAGGGTGCTTTGCTCCAGGGCAATCTCGCCCGGCTTCTCGGGCAGCCGGCCCTCCAGCGTCTCTGGGCAAGCCAGGACCAGCGCAGTTTCATCAAAGTGGGCAATGGAGAAGCCGTTCTCCCGGTTCTGCCCGTCGGGGAGGACGTAGCCTAAAATATCGGCGGTCCCGTATTCAGAGAAAATGCCGCTTGAGATCAGCTCTTCGAGCGGCGCCTCCCCGCAATTGAAGACGATGGCATCCTGCTCGCCCAGGCGGTCGAAGTGCTGCTCTCGCAGCGAGGTGAACATTGTATCGGCAAAGAGAAGCGCCGTGGCCACGAAATAGATCGCCAGCACGATGCCGGCAATGAGCAGCAGGTAGCGCCCGCGCCGGCGGCGGAGATTGCCCAGCGCAATCGAGTTTACCGAGAATTTAGCTTCCATCGTTTGCACCCCGCTGCCCGCTGTCATGGGTGATGGAGCCGTCTTCAAGGGTGATGATCCGCCCGGCCTGCTCGGCGATATTCAGGTCGTGGGTGATCAGCACCAGGGTTACACCCAGCTCCTTGCCGGCGTATTTAAGCAGGGCCAAAACCTCTTTGCCTGATTTTCCATCAAGATTGCCCGTGGGCTCGTCCGCAAAGAGGATGGCCGGCTTGTTGGCCAGGGCGCGCGCGATGGCCACGCGCTGCTGCTGGCCGCCCGAGAGCGCTCCGGGCAGGTGATGCAGCCGGTCGCCAAGGCCCAGCATCTCCACGAGCATGGAGATATATTTTTCGTCCGGTTTTCTCTTGTCCAGCAGCACCGGCAGCAGGATGTTCTCGGAGGCGGTCAGCTCCTGCACCAGGTTGTAGGCCTGGAAGACGAAGCCGAAGCGGCGCCGGCGCAGGATGGAAAGCTGGTTGTCATTGTAGGCGAGGAGATCCTCACCCCGGTAGAAGACCTTCCCCGAGGTGGGATACTCCAGGCCGCCCAGGATATGCAGCAGCGTCGACTTGCCCGAGCCGCTCGGCCCCCTCACCGCGCAGATCTCGCCCTGGGCAAAGCCGGTGGTGATATCGCGCAGGGCCTGCACGGCGCTTTCACCGCTGCCGTAAGTTTTACACAGACTCTGGCATTCCAGAATTTGCATGGATTTGCCCCCCTTCATCACGATTTTACCGGGTGAACCTTAATTTACTGTGACTTCAATCTTACATTTTCGTAAGGTCCGCTGTTTTATCGCCCGCTTCAGGTGGCCAACCCGGAGCAGTAGCAGCGCGTTTACAAATAAATAACATGAAGGGGCTGTTTGTTCCAAGGATGGTTTAGCAACTCAAGCATTTAGGTTTAGATCTAAGGGCCGAAGACCCGCCCCGGGCAGACATTTCCGGCAGGCACCTTTAGATTAAGTCGGCAAATATACTTTCAGGATCTGTGGCCAGGCCGTCAAAGACGAAGGAGCGGGCCATGGCATCCTTTTCATAGAATTTGTAACGGTCGATGGCGCAGCCGGCAAAGCTGTAGATGGTGATGCTCTCTTGCTTCTGGTCAACGATCCAGTATTCTTTGACGCCTGATAACATGTATGTGTTTAGCTTGTCGATCATATCCTTGTTCCGCGTGCTCTCCGACAGGATTTCCACCACCAGCGTGGGCGTGCCCATGTAGCGGCCCTTTTCCGTCACATTGCCCTCCAGATCGCAGGCTACCAACAGGTCCGGCTGCATCACATCAGGCTCCTTAAAATCTTTCTTGTGAAAATGGACGTCAAAGGGCGCCAGAAAGACCCTGCATTTCTTGCCTTTGAAATATTCGCTGAAATTCAGGTATAATCTACCCTGGATCTCCTGGTGAGCGATTGTTGGGGAAGCCAGTAAATAGATTTCGCCGTTAATAAATTCCATGCGCAGGGTGCTCTTTTCATAGATTACCATGAACTCTTCATATGAAACCTTTTTCCCGCCGTACTGGTAGTCCAGTGCTTTGTCCCTGATTGTAAAATACTGTTCGATATCGGTCACATAGGGGGTCAGCCGGGCTACTTTACGGCCGTTTTTGGTGATCACAACATCATTTTGCTCTTCTACAAAATCCAGGTACTTGCCGAAACTTTGCTTGAGTTCTGTTGCAGTTATCACAACACCTTCCTTATACTCAACCGGCTTCATCGAATCACCTCCAGGAAATATTATACAGGGGTAGGCGATTTTACGCAACTGGATTATGCGAAATTGCTTAGAATCATGTGCGATAATATTAACGAAATCGTACGTTAATATACCCCAGTGATCCGAAAATATGGAAGGTCAGCTGCTTTTCAGGATCCCCTCCAGCCTGGG
>CAZPET010000280.1:0-2811 GCA_964585625.1 uncultured Syntrophomonadaceae bacterium | reverse complement strand
TTCCTTCACCTTCCTGTTTCCGGAGAATATTCTATAGTAGGTAATTATTAGGGGGGATGCGCTTATGCAGTTTTATTATGGTGACAGAATGGCACACAGGATCTTGGATGAAGCCGAATTTTGGAAGCAGCAGGAAGCGGAGCATACGGTAGTAATACGGAAAATAGTACCAAATTTAGAGTCAGAATTTGTATGCCAACTGGAACAATTTAAGCTGGCTTTTCAGAAAACTAAAGGTAAAGTTGTTAGATATATTGAGACTGTTGTCAGATCTGGAGGGCATATTTGTCCCAGCCTTGAGCAAGAAATTCTCCAGTTAATCGATTTCGCCCTGCGAGAAAGCCAACAATTTGTCATGTTCTTAAACCGCATGCTTGCAGAAAGTGAGGCAGTACGCCGTGATCTAATAGCTCAAGTGGTTATCAATCATATCCGCAGAGAATCGGAATACTTTATAGGTATTGCTCAAACTATTTTATGCACCAACGGTTACTGAACGCGGCCAGCGGGTCTTTCCTGCCAGTGGTCGGGCAGAGGAAGTAGTGCAGATTCTTTACCGGAACATGCTAAATAATGGTGTGGAAATTATTTGTAAGCGCCGGGTGCAGGGTGTGGAAATAGAAGCTTCCCGGATTAAGGGAATTAAGGTGGAGCAAACCTGCCCCGGATCAATAAGTAAATTACTCAAGCCTGACCCCGTTTTAGTAATTCTTATGCATCATTTTCCCGAGCTCTTTAACTGAGATCGTCCTCTCAAACTGCAGCAGGCCGCGGCTGAAGATGCGCGCTCCGAGGAAGATAAAGAAAACCACCCCAAGCATCAAAACAGCGAAAGTGGAAGCCAGTTCCCACCATGGCAAGGTAGTGGCTCCGATGCGCATCAGCATTGTTGCCGGTGTGAAGATGGGGATATAGCTGCAGATCTTCACCCACAGTGCGTTGGGGGACATCACAATGGCGCCTGAGGCGAACATGGGGATCATCGGGATGATCACGACCATGCCCTGTATCTGGCTGCCCCCCTCGGCATCTTTCATCGTCGCTCCCATAGCCGCAAAGAGGGCGGCAAACATCACGTAGCCGCCAATAAAAAAGAGCGCCACGGGAAAGAGCTCTGCGGGGCTCATGCCCACCTGGCTCAGATCCATGAAGCGGCTGGCTGCTGCCAGCCCTACCGCCAGCCAGATCCCGATCTGCAGCAGGCCGAGAAGGCCGAAGCCGATAATTTTACCGAGAAGTAGTTCGAGCGCGGATACTGATGAGAGCAGTATCTCGATGATGCGGTTGCGCTTCTCCTTGATCACCCCGTACATGAGCACCTGTCCCGAGATCATCACGGCAATAATCAGGACTACGCTGAAGAAGAAAGGAGCGATCGATGCGGCCATGGAAAACTTTTCGCCGCTTACACTGCGCGAATGTAAAACTACCGGCGCGGTGGCCAGGTTGATTTCCTCCGCGGTCAGCCCGATCTTCTCCATCCGGTAAAGAGTGAGCGCCGTTGTGACCGCCTCGTTGAGTGCCCCTATCTTCGCCTCTTTGGCATCGCGGACATAGTAGTCGATCATCCCGCTCTGCACGTTCTCCGTTGTAAAGATGAGGTAACCGTTCAGTTGGCGATCTTCCACCTGTTCGGCCAGCTGCTCCCGCTGTGCGGAATCATGCAGGGTCACTTTCACCGAAGAGGCAGCAAGGTTAGATTCCAGGTAGGGAAAGAACTCCCCGGTTTCGTCAATTACAGCAACCTGCAGCTTCTCTTTGAAGGTGTTCGTACCGGCATAATAGCTGATCCCGGCTGACAGAAGCATGATTAAAGGCATCATCAGGGTTGTTATCAGGAAAACCGGGCTTTTCAGGTTTTTTAGAAATTCCCAGCGAAAAACTTTAAATACATTAGGCCACTTCAATATCTTCACCCCTTTCGCGGACGGTCTCAATGAAGATCTCGTGCAGCGGAGGCTTCTCCACAGTAATGGCGCTAACCGTCAGCCTCGACCCAAACTCCTGCAGCAGGGCATTGATGCCGGCACTGCCGCTGTAGCGCATTACCGCCAGCCCCGGCTGTTCCCGCAATATCCGCAGCCCCGGAATCTTCTTCAGAAAGCCGCTCTCCTCAGCGGGGTTGTAGCGCAGCTCGACAAGATGCTCTTTATAGCTTTCTTTGATCGCCTGCAGCTTTCCAGAGAGGACTTCGCGGCCGTGATTGATCAGAAAAATCGAATCACAGAGCTCTTCGACCAGGTTCATCTGGTGGGCCGAGAGCAGCACCGTAGTCCCGCCATCCTGTAGCTCGCGAATAATCTCTTTGAAGAAATCCTGGTTTACCGGATCAAGCCCCGAAAAGGGTTCATCAAAGAGGACCAGTTCCGGGCGGTGCAAGATCGAGGCGATAAATTGTACCTTCTGCTGCATCCCCTTGGAGAGCTTCTCCAGCTTCTGATCCGCATAGTCGCCCAGGTCGAGCCGCTCCAGCCATTGCAGCGCCTCCCGCCGCGCTTCCCTGGCAGGTCTCCCCTTCAAGTCAGCCAGGTAAAGCAGGTTCTCGATGACCCGGGCATCGTCATAAAGACCCCTCTCCTCAGGCAGGTAGCCGATCTTGCTTTTATCCAGCGGCTGGTGACCCCCGCCAAAATTAAAGCTGATCTCACCTGCATCGGGAGTCAGAATACCCATGATCATGCGAATAGCCGTAGTCTTGCCGGCTCCGTTCGGCCCGAGCAGTCCCATAACCTCGCCCGGGATTACGCTTAGACTAATCCCGTCGACCGCCTTCTTGGTTCCGAAACTTTTTGTCAAGCCCTTCACATTAAG
>CAZPET010000279.1:0-2816 GCA_964585625.1 uncultured Syntrophomonadaceae bacterium | reverse complement strand
AGCAGCGCAAAGGTGGCGATTACCGAAACAGGAATGGAGAGTCCGATAATGGCGATGGTCCGCCAGTTCCGCAAAAATATCAGCAGGACCGCCACGGCAAGGAGCGCGCCTCCCAGGAGCGCCCAGGCCAGATCTCCCAGGGCGCTTTCAATATCGGCGGCCTGGTCGAAAGCGCTGAAAAAATGAAGCCGGTCCGGCCCCTCATTTTCGGCCGCGATCGCCTGCAGTTCCGCGCGTACCCGGCGGGATACCGTTACGGTATTGGCATCACCTTCTTTTTGAATCACCAGGCTGACGCCCGGTTCCCCGTTGATCCGGTTGATCGTGGTTCCACCGGACAAACCTGTCTCTACTGTTCCAATGGAGTTTATCGGGATCGGGATCAGGGGAGAGCTCTCCTGCCCGAGCGGTATGCCGCCGGATTGTGAAGATGCCGTCAGCATCGCGGCCGCCAGTCCGGCCAGGGTGCTCTCGATATTCTTCGATATCTCCGCCAGCCCCCGGCCGGCCTCCTCCTGCAACCGGCCGATCCACGCCGCAAAATCCGGAATCTCGAGCTCTGTCTCTCCGGCCGGGTCCCTTAAATACAGGGGGCGCAGCGGTATCTCTTTCAGGGCCGCTGTATTGAATAGCTCCTCGAGGCAGCGGTTCAAATTTATGTTGATGGATCTTCCCAGAAGATCCTGCATCCCGGCCTGGTCGAACCGGAAACCGACTACCAGGTTGGTCAGGTTTGCCGCGGCATCATCACGGCCGAGAAATCGCAGGCGAATCTGCCTCCGGTCGATCTCTTTGATCCCGGCAGGCAGATCCAGAAGGCTGGCGCGCAAGATCCCGGCGACCTGGTCATAAGAGATCTCCTGTTCGTTCATCCGATCCGGGTCGAGAGAGATAAAGAGCTCTTCGCTCACGCCCCCCTGCACCTCAACGCCGGCCACACCGTCGATTTTTTCCAGGCGCGGTTTCACCTGGCGGTTCAGCCTGGCGGTAAGCGCGGCCCGATCCCGCCTGCTGCTTACCGCTACCTGCATCATGGGTAGAAGTGTGGGGTCAAACTTGAGGATAATGGGCCGCTTTACCCCGTCGGGAAAGGAAAGCAGATCCAGGCGCGCGCTCAGCTCATCGCGCCTGCTGTTCAGATCGCTGCCCCAGTGGAACTTCAGCAGAACTAAAGAGAGGTTTTCCTGCGAGTGAGAGGAGAGATTGGTCAGGCCCCCCACGGCGGAAACCTGGTCCTCGATCGGCTCCGTGACCAGGGTAAGCGTCTCCTGGGGCGAGCTTCCGGGAAAGACGGTAACGATGGCGATCAGCGGCGGGTTGATCTCGGGCAGCAGATCGAGGGGTGTTTTCCAGAGGGAGATGATGCCGATCAGGAGAACCAGACAGGTGATCGTCAGCGTGGCGATGGGGCGTTTAACAACCTGCTCCGTTAAACTCAAGGACTGCTCCTCCGTGGTGTCAGGTGGCTGGAAGCGCTGCCGCTGTGTTAAAAACGCAGCAATACTTATTATGTGCCAATAAGGGGCTTATATAATCATATTTAAACAGTGCAGGTCATAAGATTTGCCTGATTGTGCGGTACAGGTGCCGGTTAACCGGCAAAACCGCCAGCATGCCGGCATCTTTACATGTATGAGGATCCTTCTCGTGCAGCTAAAATCTTTGAAAGGGAACGGGTTAAGGAATTTTGTTATAAATGTATGGCAAATGGTACATAACTTGCATGGTTTAATCCCTTACACAGTATTTTGTTCAACCCCGGCCGTCATCTTCACTTAAAGCCGAGACAACAGATCACAGGAGGAGCACAAACCATGTTCTTTGAACCACTTTCCAAAAAGGATCTGGAGACCATTCACGTCAAATCCCTCGAAATATTGGCCGGTATCGGGGTTAACCTCCAGGGGAGGCGAGCCCGGGAAGTACTGCTCAGCGCCGGGTGCAAGGAAAAAGGCGGGCGGATTTGTTTTCCCCCGGCGCTGGTTGAAGATGCTTTGAAGGACCCGGCCCCGGTGACCGTCTACGGCATGGACGATTCGATCAAGATACCTTTAACCGGCGTCGGGCGCTCATATTCCCACAACTTCGGCACTGTTTTTGTTTTACTTGACCCGGAGAGCGGGCAGATCCGGGAGGCCACTGTCCGCGACCTGGAGGAATACGTTTGGGTCAGCGACAACCTGCCCTACCTGGACAAGGTCGTCCCCAGCCTCTGGCCGAGAGACTTGCCCGAGACGATCACCACTTTGGCAGGATCAATCTACGCCATGCGCAATACCCGGAAGCCGGTGGATATGGGGTTGGCTTCAACTCCATGGGAAGCGCGGAAACTTATTGAAATCGCTGCCACGGTGCGCGGCGGTATGGACCGGCTCAAGCGCAAACCGATGGGGACGATCTCCATCAGCACTTTGAGCCCGCTTCATTTCCCGGAGGATATCAGCGAAACCATTGTCGAGGTTGCCGGGACGGGGCTGCCCCTGACCATGCTGCCCTGCCCGATCAGCGGGCTGACGGCGCCGGTAACCCTGGTCGGCGGTTTTGTGCAGCAGAACGCCGAGCAGCTTGCATTTTTAACCCTGGCCCGCCTGGTCAACCGCGGCTGCCCGCTGGTTTATGCCAGCCGGCTCTGCGCCGCCGATATGCGGACCGGTTTTGTCTCAGGCAACAACCTGGTGCGCGGCTTTTCGGGGGCCTGCGCGGCGCAGATGGCCCGTTACTACGGCCTCCCCTCGGCAGTTTACGGCATGGATACGGCGGCGGCCCGGCCCGATATCCAGTCGGGCTACGAGAGGGCGCTGAACTGCCTTCTGCCG
>CAZPET010000278.1:0-2870 GCA_964585625.1 uncultured Syntrophomonadaceae bacterium | reverse complement strand
TTCTGCGTTCCAGCTCCACCCCTCACCCGATTCGCCAGGATAATTAATATCCGTGCTACCCAATTTAAAATCGAGGGGTTCAGTGATTGGTACGTCCTCCTGCGCCGCGGCCATAAAGGGCAGTGCCGTCACCACCATAATCACAACAATAAGTAACGTAAATTTCCACTTCATTACAAATTTCTCCTTTCAGATAGTTGTTTAGGTATTCCAGTGATATTTTAGTCATTTTGTTTACCGAAGTAAATAACCCTGAGGGTGATTTTGCAAAACAAAGTGAAACTTTGGGGACAGGTGACAGGAGACGGATCCCTGTCACTCTAAAAGTTAAGATTAAATTCTAAATAAGCAGGAAATAAGTTAAGTTTGTTGAAAATTGAAAGAGAACAATTAAAGTTAACGTTTTCAATAGTCTGTACCCTTGGGAGCCATTGCTAACTTTTTATAGAGCGGAGATACACTACAACAAAACCGGAGGGGATCACTCATGTGGATCTATGAAAAACCGGACAACCTTGTAGAATGGTGGATTGAAAGCGAAAAGAGATTCAACAACAATGTTCTCTTTTGGATGCACAACGAAAAGGGCACCCTGGATCCGATCACCTATGGAGAAATTGGCCGGCGGATCAATCACGCCCGCGGCGGTCTGGTTCGGCTGGGGATTGGGCAGGGAGATGCCGTGGGCATCATTTCATCAAACCGGCCGGAATGGGCGGTTCTAGCCTTTGCCACGTACGGCCGGAAAGCCCGCTACATACCCATGTATGAGCAGGAGTTGGTGCAAACATGGAAGTATATCATCAAAGACAGCGCCGTCAAATTTCTGCTGGTATCAAATCAAGAGATCTATGAAAAGGTGAAGGATTTTCCCAAAGAGATCAAGACTCTCGAATATATCTATATCATGGAATCAGAAGGTGAGAACAGTCTTGCTGCTCTTGAACAGATGGGGCAGCATAATCCCGTTGCCCCGGAGGTCCCCCATCATGACGATATTGCGGTTCTGATCTATACCTCCGGGACGATTGCCGAACCCAAGGGCGTGCTTCTATCGCATGGGAACCTGACTTACTGTTCCAGAGCCGGCTACAAGATCTATCCCGAGCTGGATGAAGAGAAGGTGGCCATCTCGATGCTGCCCTGGGCTCATTCTTACGCCCTCAGCGCCGAGCTCAACAACTGGATCCAGTTTGGCGGCTCCCTCGGGTTCATGAGAGATGTGACTACCCTGACCGAGGATATCAGGCTGGTCAGGCCGCACTACCTGATCTGTGTCCCCCGTCTCTTCAACAAGATCTATGACGGAATCCAGATGCAGATGAGCGATGCCGGCGGAATCAAGAAGAAGCTCTTTGACGCCGCCTGTGCCGCCGCCAAAAAGAAAAGGGAGCTGGCCGGGCAGGGAAAGTCGGATCCGGTTACAAATATCAAGTTTGCACTTTTCAACAGGCTGGTTTTTTCAAAGATTAGAGCCGCTCTGGGCGGCCGGGTGGTCGGGTCGCTTACAGCCAGCGCGGTGATGAACAGGGAGATCGCCGAATTCTTCGACGACGTGGGGCTGCCCATTTACGATTGCTATGGCCTTACCGAGGCCTCCCCCGCCGTAACGATGAACTGCCGGGAGAAATGGCGGATCGGCAGCGTGGGGCAGGTTCTTGCCGGGCAGAAGCTGGTCATCGACAGGTCGGCGGTCGAAGAGGGCGCGGCAGACGGCGAAATTATCGTTTACGGCCCGAACCTGATGAAGGGTTATCACAACAAGCCCTCTCAAACAGCCGAGGTGATGACACCTGACGGCGGTCTCCGGACCGGAGACCGCGGTTACCTGGATGAAGACGGCTACCTCTGGATTACCGGCCGGATCAAAGAGCAGTATAAGCTGCTGAACGGGAAATATGTATTTCCCGCCGTCATTGAAGAGGAGATCAAGCTGCTTCCTTACGTGGCCAATGCCATGATCTACGGTGACGGCAAGCCTTTCAACGTTTGCCTGGTGATCCCTGATTTTGAAGTGACCGCCCGCTGGGCGGCGAAAAAAGGCGTATCCAACCGTCCCGAAGATCTCCTGGCCAATAAAGAGTTTACTGATATGATGGAGCAGGAGATAACCAATTTCCTGGAAGACACTATCGGCAAGTATGAAATTCCCAGGAAGTTTATCTTCTTGAAAGAAGACTTCTCCATTGAAAACCGCATGCTCACGCAGACGATGAAGGTAAAGCGCCGGGTGGTGCTGGACAGGTATCTGGATCAAATTGAAAAACTTTATGCTTAGCGGTTTCCCAGCCGGATGGGGTAGACAGGTCCGGTAAAGAATAGCCTGGTGTAGTGGAGAAAAAGGGCGTTTGATGAATGAACGTAATGGAAACGGTTCAAAAAAGGCACTCTGTGCGGACCTATGATCAGAGACCGGTCAGCGAAGAGATCAGAAGCAGGCTGCGGCAGCTCTTTCTGAAGTATGCCACCGGCCCCTTCGGGAACCCGGTGCGCTTTGAGCTGCTGGATCTTGGGTCGGTAAGCCCCCGGGAATTCAAGAGTTTGGGCACATACGGCATGATCCGGGGCGCCCGGCTCTACATCTTGGGGGCAGTAAAAGATATTACCGGCTCCCAGGCAGACCTGGGCTACTGTCTCGAGAGGATTATTCTCGAAGCGACCGCCATGGGACTGGGTACATGCTGGCTTGGCGGCACCTTCAGGCGGAGCAGCTTCGCCCGCCGGATGCAGCTGGGCGACAACGAGCTGCTGCCGGCAATTACCCCCGTGGGTTATCCCGCTGAAAATAAGACCATACAGGATGTATTGGTCCGCTCCGGCGCCCGCTCCAGCCGGCGGAAGCCGTGGCATGAACTGTTTTTTACCAGTGA
>CAZPET010000277.1:0-2870 GCA_964585625.1 uncultured Syntrophomonadaceae bacterium | reverse complement strand
GTCGTATGCAGCGACTGGTACATATTCGGCTTCGGCATGGCAATGTAATCTTTGAACCGTCCCGGGATCGGTTTCCAGAGGGCATGGACCGTCCCGAGGGCCCCGTAGCAATCTTTCACCGAATCGGCAATCACGCGGATGGCGGTAAGGTCATAAATTTCGCTAAAATCTTTATCCTGTTCCTTCATTTTATGGTAGATGCTGTAAAGGTGCTTCGGGCGGCCCCGGATCTCCGCAGTCACCCCCACCGCCTCGAGCCTTTTTTGAAGTATCTCGATCAGCCGGTTGATAAACTGCTCCCGCTCCCGCCTCTTCTTGGCCAGCTTGTCGGCGAGCTGGTAATAGGCGGCAGGCTGCATGTAGCGGAAGGCATTGTCCTCAAGCTCCCACTTGATCTTGTAAATGCCGAGACGATGCGCCAGCGGGGCATAGATCTCCATTGTCTCTCTGGCGATCTCCTGCTGCTTCTGGGTATTGAGAAAGCGCAGGGTGCGCAGGTTGTGCGTCCGGTCGGCCAGCTTGATCAGGACCACGCGGATATCTTCGGCCATGGCGATAAACATTTTCCGCAGGGTTTCCGCCTGCTGCTCCTCCTTGGATGCAAAATCAAGCCGGCTCAACTTGGTCACCCCGTCCACTAGGGAGGCGGTCTCTTCACCGAAGGCTTCTATAATATCCTGCAGGGTCACCGCGGTATCCTCGACCACGTCGTGCAGGAGGCCGGCTATGATCGTGGTCAGATCAAGGCCCAGATCCGCCAGGATCATGGCCACTCCCAGGGGATGGGTGATAAAGGATTCCCCCGACTCGCGGCGCTGCCCGGTATGGGCCCGGTAAGCAAAATCATAGGCCTTCTCCACCAGCGTCCAATCATCGTCCGTGGGATAATGGCGCTCCAGCAGCTTTCTCAGCTCGCCCAGTTTTCTCTCTTTTACCGCCATCTTCTTCACTTGCCGATCTTTAATGTTTTTAACCGGCCGGAAACTTGTTACAGCCGTTCTTGATACCGGTTTATGCCGCCTTCTTTCGAACCGCCCGCCAATAATGCGGCCCGGGTAACCGCTAACCTTTCAGCAGATCATCCCAGAAGGCCGCCAGCTCCTCGGGAGAAGCATTCAAAAGCATCTCCTGGTAGCGGTGACAGCTTTCACGCAGCTCCAGTGCTCTCTGAAAAGCCGGTGAACAGTCGAAACAGTTTTCCAGGCGGAGGGGATCATCCGGCGGAGACGGCCCCCCGCCCCGGCAGAGCCCCGCTTCGGTATAGATCTTCAAGCAGCGGCGCCAGAATTTTTCACCGGCCCCCGGCGCTACTTTTTCCTGAAGGGATCCGGGAAAGGAAACCCCGCCGCTCCCGGATGCCACCTCGGACCAGGCGCTGTATATTTCGCTCAGAGCGCTGCGCGACGGGAGGCTCAGATCCAGCAGCAGCCGGTTGCGCTTCCGGTCGGCGCCTCCGTAAAGCAGCCAGATATGTATACCGGCGTCACCGGCACATTTTTTGAAAAAGGGCTCAAGCAGCTGCCCCGACAGGGGCAGGTCGTAGAGCACGAGCAGCCGGCACTCCGCAAGCAGCGCCGCGTTTCTGTCACCATTATCTCTCCCGCTGCTTAGAAAAGCAAGCCTCTGCTCCGCCGGCAGGAAACGCTTCAGCGCGGCTATGCGGCGCCCCGTGCCGGCAAAGATGACGGCCGGTTCGCCGTCCCCGGCGCTTAAAAGCTCTTGCAGAGCGGCCCGGCGGTTGCTTGTGCCGCGCCGGTCGATCACGGCAACCCGTCCGCAGGTGCGGCGGTCGCCGCTGCGCAGATCCTTCAACACCATATCGAGGGACGGCCGGTCGAGGTAGCTCCCCTCCCGGAGGGTAAAAGCCAGGTCGAACCGCCGGCCGCGGCCCAGGGACGGTTCCAGCGCCGCAGCCGAGAAGAAGATCGGGGCGGCCCTGTGCTCATCGCGGACCAGGTTCAATTTAAGGTGTTCCTTGCCCCCTCCCACGAGGCGCCAGGATCTGAGCTCCCAGCCGGCGCTGCAAAACAGGGGCGTGGGATTGCCGGTTCCGAAAGGTTCCAGCAGCCTCAGCTGGCGGGCCAGGTCGATACCGATTTCAGGCGCCTCCAGGGCGGCATCCAGCTCGATCAAGGGGCGCAGCTTCTCTCCCTGCAGGCGCGGCGCGGCGTAACTGTTCAGCCCTTCCCTTAAATCGTCCACCCTGGAGGGATCGATGGTAAAACCGGCCGCCCCGGTATGCCCGCCGAAACGCTCCAGCAGGGGCGCGCAGCTGCTCAGGGCGGCGGTGATATCAAATCCGGGGATGCTGCGCGCCGAACCGCGCCCCTCACTGCCCTCCACGCCGATGAGCACTGCCGGGCGGTAATAGCGCTCCACCAGGCGCGAGGCCACGATACCGATGACCCCGTGAGGCCATCCTTCACCGGCCAGGGTGATCACCGTCTCCCCGGCGGCGCGGCGGTCCGCGGCCAGCATCGCTTCGGCCTCCTGCAGGATCTGCATCTCGGTATCGCGGCGCTGCCTGTTGGCCTGGTGCAGCAGCAGGGCCAGCCTGCCGGCCTCCGCCTCATCCCGCTCCAGGAGCAGGCTGATGGCCGGATCGGCCTCTCCGAGCCGGCCGGCGGCATTGAGAGGCGGGGCCAGGATAAAAGCCAGCGCATAGCTGTCGATCCGCTCCTGCTGCAGACCGGCGGCGCCGGCCAGAGCTTGCAACCCCAACCGGGGTGAGCGCTTCAGCTGCTCCAGCCCGCAGGCAACCAGGACCCGGTTCTCGCCGAGAAGCGGCACCACGTCGGCGACGGTCCCCAGGGCGGCCAGGTCGAGCAGTCCGGCCGGAAAAGGGGCGCCCGCCCGCTCCATCAGCGCGG
>CAZPET010000276.1:0-2908 GCA_964585625.1 uncultured Syntrophomonadaceae bacterium | reverse complement strand
TTTCACCGCAGCTGATCCCTTTTCTGGCCGGCCAGCTGCCGTCAGGAACGATCGTTGTCACCGGAACCAACGGCAAAACCACCACCGCGGCGCTGCTGGCGGCAATCTTCAGGCAGGGCGGTTTGCAGTGCGTGCACAACAGGGCCGGCTCCAACCTGGCCTGGGGTGTGGCCACAACCCTGATCGAGGCCGGCACCTGGAGAGCCGGGCTGCCCGGCGAGATCGCCGTCCTGGAGATCGACGAAGGGGCCTTCCCGGCGCTCTCCAAAAGCCTGCGGCCGCGCGGCGCCGTGGTCACCAATATCTTTCGGGATCAGCTGGACCGCTTCGGCGGGGTGCAGCAGGTCCAGGATGCGATCCGGAGAGGAGTGCAAGCCCTGCATCCCGATGCCACGATTTTTCTGAATGCCGACGATCCCCTGGTGGCCGCTATCGACGGCGGCGGCAGAAAAATTCTTTACTACGGTTTTGATCTGCCCCCCGGCGTCATTGCCGGGACGTCTCCGGAAGAGAAAGTCCCCTGTCCCCGCTGCCGCCGGGATCTGGTTTACGCAGATATTTATTTCGCCCATCTGGGACGCTACCGCTGTCCATCCTGCGGTTTTCACCGGCCCGAACCGGAAATCAAGCTGCGCCGGTTCGAGATCGCACCGGGGGAAAGCACCCTGATGAAGCTGAGCCTGCGCGGCAGCCCGCTCCAGGCGGCGCTGCCCCTTCCGGGAATCTACAACCTCTACAATGCTCTCGCAGCCGCCACCGCCGCCACTGCCCTTGGCCTTCCGGACGCCGCCGTCAGGGATGCGTTTGCCGCCGCCGCCCCGCCCTCCGGCAGGATGGAGCGCCGCCGTATCGGCGACAAAAATCTGCTCGTCGCCCTGATCAAAAACCCGGCCGGAGCCGACGAGGTGCTGCGCACCCTGCTCACAGGCGCAAGCGATCCCCGGCTTCATTTTCTGATCGCCATCAATGACCACCCCGCCGACGGCACCGATATTTCGTGGCTCTGGGAGACAGACTTTGAGCAGCTGGCCGCGATCCGATCCCGGACCGGCAGCCTGGTTCTCTCCGGAACCCGGGCAATTGATGCGGCCCGGCGGCTTGAACAAGCAGGTTTTGATCCGGCAGAGATGATCGTGGAACCGGCCCTGCACCTTGCGCTCCGGAAAGCGCTAGCCTTGACACCGGCCGGTGAAAAGTTGATCATTCTCCCCAACTATACGGCCATGATGCAGCTGCGCCGCCTGCTAGATTAGAAGTTGGATGTTGGAAGCAACCTCCGCACTTAGCGGCAGGAATTATGTTGCAATTCACGAATATCATATAAAAAGGTTATATTTCAGAAAAGAGGTGACGGAAGTGAATCAGGATCAATCCATGGTGTTGGCCCGTTTGCATTTGGGAGCGATCCTTCCCCTGCTCGAAGATGTTGCTCCTTACGATCCCACAGTTGGCGAAGCGATTGCCGGGTGGAATTTCGCTCTCAATTTCCGTCTTGCGGGAGGCGATCCGTCAACCACTCTGGTCTTCAAGGAAGGCCGCGTCACCGCCTTCCGGGGACGGACCAAAGGTTACCCCGCCGCTCTGACCTTCAAAAATGCTTCTTTTTTAAACGATGTCTTTCAGGGGCGAACAAAAAAGAGCCCCCTGCCGAACCTGGCCGGTATTTTCAAGGCCAGGCAGCTGATGCAGATTGACAAGGTGCTGGGCCGGTTGGAACATTACCTCAAGCCGCAGCCGGATACTCTCGCCGATCCCGAAACATTTGCTTTCTGCGTCCGGGTAACCCTTTATGCCATGGCTTTTGGAATAAAAGAAGTGGGCGAACATGACCCCGAAGTACGCCCCATCGCCCTGGATCTGCCGGACGGCACCGTAGAGATGCGGGTAGATAACGGCCCCGCCGCCCACCTCATGGTAAGGGGCGGTAAATTTGAACCGCGGCGGGGGCCGGCCGAAAAGCCCAACGCCATCCTCGAGTTTGCCGATCTGCATACGGCCTGGGATACTTTCCAGGGAAACCTCGATACTTTTGCCGCAGTCGGCGGCGGAAAAATGAAGCTGCGCGGATTCATCCCCCTTCTCGAAGGGATCAACCCGCTCATGGACAGACTGGCCTATTACCTCTCCGATTAGAGGAGGAGCGATAAGATGAGTAAAGTTGAGGAGAAACTCTACAGCTTTGAAAAATCAACGGCGCTTTTTGCCGAAGCCGCCGAAATAATTCCCGGAGGAATTTACGGCCATTTTTCACCGACGCTGACCGTCCCCGGTTCGTTTCCCTTCTACACGGCAAAGGCTGAAGGCTGCCGTTACACCGACATAGACGGCAACGAATTTATTGACTACATATGCGGTTACGGGCCCATGGTGCTGGGTTACCGGAACCCGGTTGTCGACCGGGCCGCCGCGGCCCAGCAGGCCCTGGCCGACTGCACCACTCACCCCGGCGAGGTGATGGTGAAGCTGGCCGCACGGCTGGTGGAGCTGATTCCCACCGCCGGCTGGGCCTTTTTTGGCAAGAACGGCGGCGATATGACCACCTATGCCACCCTGGTGGCACGCGCCTATACCAGCCGCAAGAAGATCATCATGGTCCGCGGCCATTACCACGGCGTGGCCCCCTGGTGCACGGCGCTCGGTTTCGGCGGGATCACCCCCGAAGATCACGTCAACATGCTCCAGGTTACCTGGAACGACCTCGATGAATTCGAGAAACTGGTCAAGCAATACCGGGGAGAGATTGCCGGATTTATCGCCCAGCCTTATCACCACATCAATTTCGGCGACCAGGTCATGCCCGCGCCCGGCTACTGGGAAGGGATTTCGCGGATCTGCCGCGAGGAAGGAATTGTCCTCATTCTCGACGACGTCCGCGCCGGTTTCCGCCTCAGCATGAAGGGCTCCGGCG
>CAZPET010000275.1:0-2923 GCA_964585625.1 uncultured Syntrophomonadaceae bacterium | reverse complement strand
CGCAGCAGCAGGCGGTATTCGCTGCGCGAAGTAAAGATGCGGTACGGCTCCTCCGCCCCCCGCGAGACCAGGTCGTCGATCATCACCCCGATATAGGATTCGCTGCGTTTTAAAATCAGCGGTTCTTCTCCCCGCAGCCGCCGGGCGGCGTTGATCCCGGCGATCAGCCCCTGGGCCGCCGCCTCTTCATAACCGGTGGTCCCGTTGACCTGGCCGGCGAAAAAGAGGCCGTCGATAAGCCTGCTCTCCAGGGACGGTTTCAGCTGGGTCGGCGGGGCGTAGTCGTATTCGATGGCGTAGGCGGGGCGGATGATCTCCACCCGCTCCAGCCCGGGGATGGTCTGCAGAAAGAGCTCCTGGATATCGGGCGGCAAGCCGGTGGAGATTCCCTGCAGGTACATCTCGTCGGTAGCGGGCCCTTCCGGCTCGATAAAGATGGGATGACGCTCGCGGTCGGCAAAGCGGACGATTTTATCCTCGATCGAGGGGCAGTAGCGGGGCCCCTTGATCGGGCCGCTGTAGGGCTGCGCCTCGGCCAGGTTTTCACGGATGATCCGGTGCGTATCGAGGTTGGTATAGGTCAGCCAGCAGGACAGTTGTTTTTCGGGCACAGTTGTCGAGAGAAAGGAGAAGGGCGGTGCCTGCGGATCACCGTGCACAGGCCTAAGCTTGCTGAAATCGATGCTCCGCCGGTGCACCCGCGGCGGGGTGCCGGTTTTGAAGCGCTGCAGGGTAATACCGAGCCGCTGCAGGTTTTCGGCCAGGGTTACCGGGGGCAGCAGCCCCCCGGGAGCAAAGCTGTGTCCGTGCGGGCCAAAGAATATTTTTGAGCGCAGGTAGACACCCCCGGCCAGGATGACGCTGCGGGCCGGGTAGAAGGCGCCGCTGCGCCCGCGCACACCGCGCAGCCGCCCCTCTTCGACAACGATCTCTTCGGCCATATCTTCACGCAGCGAGAGCATCGGTTCGCGCTCCAGGACGCGGCGCATGGTTTTCTGGTAGCCGGGCTTGTCGATCTGCGCCCGCAGCGCCTGCACTGCAGGCCCCTTTCCCGTGTTCAGCAGGCGCAGCTGAAGCAGGTTGCGGTCGGCGTTGCGGGCCATCTCACCGCCCAGGGCGTCGATTTCGCGCACGAGGTGCCCCTTGCCGGGCCCGCCCAGCGAGGGGTTGCAGGCCATCACCGCCACCAGGTCGAGATTCAGCGAGAGGAGCAGCGTGCTGCAGCCGAGCCTCGCCGCAGCCAGGGCCGCTTCGCAGCCGGCATGGCCCGCGCCGATCACAGCGACGTCGTATTCCTTCTCCCGATCCGGGATACACTGATGCTCCATTGGATTCAACCTCAATTCATTGGCTTGTTCAAGCGAATTAAATTATATCTTAGCGGGGTGGCCGGTTCAACCTGGGGGAGCGGACGGCGGCTATTCTTGACCGCGGGCAATGGGGGTTCTCCGCCGGTTCAGGCTGCTGACCACGCGTAAAGCAGGCGCAGCCTGGCGGCGCTTGTATTCGGCCCGGTCGACCATGGAGGTGATCCGCCGCACCGTGGCCGCGTCAAAACCCCGCTCGATAATATCGGCGGGAGAAAGATACTCATCCAGATATAGATTCAA
Organism: uncultured Syntrophomonadaceae bacterium; assembly: GCA_964585625.1. Taxonomy (GTDB): domain Bacteria; phylum Bacillota; class Dethiobacteria; order DTU022; family DTU022; genus JAAZIN01. The sequence continues at coordinate 1,313 of CAZPET010000275.1, read as the reverse complement.
GATGGGATCGAGGATGCCGTAAGGCGGCAGTGAATCTTCATCTTTCTGGTCGGGGCGCAGCTCGGCAGAAGGGGGCTTGCTGATGGTCCGTTCAGGGATTACGGCCCTGCCGTGTTGCCGGTTGATTGACCGGGCCAGCTCGTAGACGGTCAGCTTCGGCAGATCGGCCAGCACCGCCAGGGCGCCGGCCATATCCCCGTAAAGGGTGCAGTAGCCTACGGCCAGCTCGGAGCGGTTCCCGGTGGTCAGGAGAAGGCGCCTTTCCCGGTTGGCGATAAGCATCAAAATATCCCCCCGGATACGGGCCTGGAGATTCTCCTCGGCCAGGTCCATCTCCGGCCTGCCGGAGCGAGTAAGGCCTGCCAGGTAAGCGTGAAAGTAGGGGGTGATGGGGATGGTTTGCGTTTCGACGGACAGGTTGTCGGCCAGGGCACGGGCGTCTTCCAGGCTGTGCGGCGGTGAATAATCCGAAGGCAGCAGCACGCCGAGAACATTTTCTGCGCCCAGCGCCTCTGCGGCCAGGGCGGCGGTTACCGCCGAGTCGAGGCCGCCGCTCAACCCGAGAACGGCCCGGCTAAACCCGCTCTTTGCAAAGTAATCCTTGATCCCAAGGCATAAAGCACGGTAAACGGTGGTGATATCTTCACCGGCGGCAGGGTGCTCCCTGCCCGCGGGAGCAAACAGATCATTGGCGGAGATGTAGATGAGATCTTCGGCAAAAGAGGCGGCCCGGCAGAGCAGCTCGCCGCGGTGATTGCAGGCCAGGGAGGCACCGTCAAAGACCAGCTCATCGCTGCCGCCGGCCAGGTTTACAACCAGCAGGGCACTGCGCTGCTCTTTGGCCAGCTCGGCGGCGGCGCTCTCCCGCTGCGCCTGCCCGCCGAAGTGGTACGGCGAGGCCACCGGGTTGATCAGAAGCCGCCTCTCCTCCGGGTGCTTACTCCCGCGCGGCGGAGGCAGCAGATTGCGGTGTTCAGGCTGAAGTGAGCCCTCGCCGACCATGATCGCCACCATGAGCCCGTCCCACGGTTCAAAGATGCTCCGGCCGCCAGTGGAGAAATAGCTGCTCTCTTGAAAAGGAACCCTGTTCTCCAGGACTGTCTTCGGGTAGGCGGCGGATATTTTCCCCTCCTTCAACAGGAGAGCGGCATTGCAGAGATTGCCCTGCAGGCGGAAGCATGTTCCCAGCAGCATGGCGGCAGGAGAGTGTGCGGTCAGCGGCGCCAGCTCCCGCTGAATCAGATCCTCCGCCTCCGCAACAAAGCTGCTGTAGCGCAGCAGGTCCTGCGGCGGGCTGCCGGTAAGGACCATTT
>CAZPET010000274.1:0-2937 GCA_964585625.1 uncultured Syntrophomonadaceae bacterium | reverse complement strand
GGGTTAAATGAGTTAAGCAAGACCGGCGGAGAATCAAACCCCTTGATCAGCAATCCTCGATAGTCGTCCCCGTTGCTGGGAGATTGGGGCCCGGTAACCTCTTCCGCCCCCATTTTCCGCAGCCAGGCAAACCCTGCGTCAAACAGCGCCCGGGCAGCCGGGTAATCTTCCACAGATTCAAACAGGGTCAGATATCCTGATTTTTTTTGCTTGGCTTCGTTCAATCTTTGATCAAGACCCACCCCAATACGTCCGACAGGTTTTCCTCCTTTAAAGGCCAGCATGAAGCAATACGGCCCCAAGCGGAGCAGCGCATTTTTCTTCGGATTGAGCGTATTATGCATGTCCATGAGTAATGGCGGAACCCAGTTCGGCTCGTTGCGGTATATCTGCCAGGGCAGCCTGACAAAAATGTTGCAGTCATTTCTAGTTACCACCGGCTTGATCCGGATCTCTGCAGGCATCTTGTTCACCTCCCTCTGTTTTTGGTATCTGCTTTATTCACTTCCAATTGGCAGAATTCCTCTTTTCGATATATTTCCGCATATTTTGTTTATCCCTGAACCGAACAAACAAAATCCGCCCTTACTTTTTTGTATGTTTCGGGATCTTTCACTGCACTTGAAATGACAATATATCAGCATTGAGGTAATATGATATTCAACGGCAGCAAGAGCTGATCCTTTTGTCAATTACAGCCACTCTTTGCCTTGATAATTTTTATGACGATTCTAACGAGTTGATGAAGAATTTAAATATTGACATTTCGGATGATGAAGGGATCGGACGATCGATGTAGAAATAAACCTTGTTATCTTTTCTCAACATTTGATCATAGAGGGGGTAATATTGGTGAAACTAACAACCCGCAAGATTGTTGTATCCGGAATACTGGGGGCCATCGCTATCTTGATGGGCTATATCCCGTTTCTCGGTTTTATTCCCGCTCCTACCCCAGCCGGGAATATGACGATCATGCATATTCCGGCCATTCTCGGGGGCATTCTCGAAGGTCCGGTGGTCGGCCTGCTGATAGGTCTTATTTTCGGGATCATCAGTTTTTTAAAGGCGGATAACCCTTTATTTGCCGATCCCCTGGTGGCGATCTTACCGCGGTTGTTTATAGGCGTTTTTGCTTACTTTGCTTACGCGGCGACAAGAAGGATCAACCGGACGCTGGCCGCGGCGCTTGGCGGAGCTGTCGGCAGCGCTACCAATACAGTCCTCGTGCTGGGGATGATCGTACTGAGAGGCTATCTTCCCCTGGCCGGCGCGCTGTTCATTGCTGTTTCCCACGGCATTATCGAGCTGATCATTGGAACCGTCATCACGGTAATTTTGGTTTTGGGACTGCAGCGGATCAGGGGCTTTGAAGAAGCGGACGGAAGAGCCCGCCGGGCGCAATCCTGAAGCAGGGCAATTATTATTTTTTCATCCCCGGAGGTTAATTTTGGATCACTTGATTGAATTTAAAGAGGTATGCTTCACCTACGGTACCGGGACCGAAAACCCGGTGCAGGCGCTCAAGGGGATCAATTTGCAGGTTAAAGAAGGCGAGTTCACAGCTGTAATTGGCCGGAACGGATCGGGCAAATCTACCCTGGCCAGGCATTTCAACGGGCTGCTTATCCCCACATCCGGAGAGGTTCTTGTCGATGGAATATCCACTGATAACAGCAACCAGGAGCAGCTAAAAGCGATCCGCAAAAGAGTGGGAATGGTTTTCCAAAACCCCGACAACCAGCTGATCAGCTCCATCGTGGAAGAGGATGTCGCCTTCGGCCCCGAAAACCTGGGGGTTCCCCCGGCGGAGATCAGGAGACGGGTCAATCACGCGCTGGCCGCCCTGAATCTATTAACATGCCGCCGCGAATCGATCTGCCATCTCTCGGAAGGGCAAAAACAGCTCGTGGCCATCGCCGGGGTGCTGGCGATGAAACCAGATTGCATTGTCCTCGACGAGCCAACCGCGCTGCTGGATCCGCTCGGCCGGAAGCAGGTTCTAGAGAGCCTGAAAAAGCTGAACCGTGAAGAGGGGATCGCCATCGTTTTCATCACCCACTTCATGAGCGAGGCGGTTCATTTCGAACGGGTTGCGGTGATGGACCAGGGCGAAATAAAGATGGACGGTTCCCCCGGAGATGTTTTCAGCCGGACCGGCCTGATCAGAGAAGCGGGCCTCGACATACCGGTGGCTGCGCAGCTGGCCGGTGAATTGAAACAGAGGGGTTTTCCGGTAGCCCCGGGCATATTGCACGTGGAGGAGCTTGTGAGCAGTCTATGCCAATTGAAATTGAACATTTAAACCACACCTACAAAGAGGGAACCCCTTTTGCAAGGCAGGCTCTTTTTGACATCAACCTGAAAATAGATGACGGGGAATTTATCGGGTTGATCGGCCCTTCCCAATCAGGCAAGTCAACCCTGGGGCAGTACCTGAATGCACTTTTTATTCCCAAAAGTGGTAGAGTGCTTGTCGACGGGCGGGATACGGCCGACCGGAAAACTAACCTGGTGCAGATCAGGTTCGAGGTGGGTTATGTTTTCCAAAATCCCGAACACCAGCTTTTTAAAACAACGGTGGGTGAAGATATCGCCTTCGGGCCGACCCATCAGAGGTGCTCTCCGGAAGAGGTCCGGGAGAGGGTCAGGGAAGCAATGTCCCTGGTGGGGCTGGATGAAGGGACCTTTCACGATCGGGATATCTTTGCTTTAAGCGGCGGGCAGAAGAGAAGAACGGCCATCGCCGGGGTTCTCGCCTGCCGGCCCAGGGTCCTGATTTTGGACGGGATTACCGCGGGACTGGATCCGCGCGGCCGCAAGGAGATACTGAGTGTTATCGAGAAGCTACACCGGGAAAGAAAGATAACCGTGATTTTTATTTCTCACAGCATGGATGATGTGGCCCGCCTGGTCGAGCGGATCGTGGTCATGGAC
>CAZPET010000273.1:0-2941 GCA_964585625.1 uncultured Syntrophomonadaceae bacterium | reverse complement strand
AGAGGGCATAGACGCTTTTACCGGATAGAATCACCAGTACTGCTGCCAGTAATCCGAAGGGGATACCCACGGCAAGCCCCAACTGCTTCAAAATTACCTCGTTGCGAAATAGCGGCACGCTGATTTGCCAGCAAATTTTCTCCTGAAAAACGCTTTTACCGCTCACAATTTCACCTCTTTTCTTACTTGAATGCCGGCCTGTTCGGCAAAAAGAAGTATTTTACAACCCCATCCGCCTTCATTTCAACAACGGGCATTTGCAGCGGAAACAATTGTCGTCGCCAATGTCGTTTAAGCTCGCGCAGGCGTTGCAGGGGATAAATTTATCACCCGTCTTGTCATATTTCTCATAGGATTTCAGCCCCGCGTGATGGCGCACTCGATCGCCAATGCGATAGTAATGGTAAAGCGTGTCGTCGTTCTTTGCCCTTATTACATATTTCTTCCCGGTATCGCTGCGGATGACGACCGAATACTCGAGATAATCCTCATACCGGACATCACCGTCTCCATATGTATGCCGTTCGGTTTTTTTCTTTACCTTCTTATCCTCCACTGTACCGTCCCAGGTTTTACTCCTTTCCCGTCCTATAATCTGGAATAACGCAATGGTCAGGAACATCCCCCCAATACCAAGCCCGATATATAACGACCCGGGATTATCCATCTCCGAGCCGACCTCGCCGGCGATGTAGAAGCCGATAACGGCGGCGATAGCCAGAATTAACGCAAATAAGGACGACCAGCGGTTTGAGTTTTTGATATACCTGGCAAAGGCCGGATCGTTAATTTTTGGCGAAAAGCCCACCAGGGGCCGCCCGCCGGCGGCAGTCGAAGTCACAGATTCCTGCTGCTGCAAGCTTCCGCAAACCCTGCAGAATTTTGCGTTTTCAGCAACAGCTGCACCGCAAACATAACAACGCATGAAAACGCCTCCCTCTAAATTGATATTTATTGATTGATGATCACGGGAACTACACCGGTTTCAAAACTAAATTTCTCTACTATGTCGCCCAGTTCCCGATCACTAAAGGTGTCACTGAGCAGCCAAATTTTTTGAGTTCGTTTCTCTGTGCCATAGGTCAGGGAGATAAATTGATAATGGATGGACCTAAACCACCGAGACCAGAATAACGGGCTTAGCGGTCAAATTCATCACACGAACCGGGTGAATGTTTAAAAAAGCCCCTCACCTTTTTCGGGTGAGGGGCCTGAAACGCCGCGTTCGGCTGTATCTACGGTTGTTACAGGTTGGAGCTATCTTCCTTGACCGCAAGGTCGATCAGCTCCCCCCGGCTCTGGATGTTGAATTTTGAGTAGATGTTTTTCACATGAGTCTTTACCGTGTTTTCACTGATATAGAGTTCTCCGGCGATCTTCCTGTAGGTTTTTCCCTGAAGGAGCAGGACCGCCACCTGTCTTTCGCGCGCCGAGAGGTTCCCCGACCGGGCCAGGCGCACAGTCAGCTGATCCTGTTTAGCCGGCGGCATTACTGATAGTGCTGCATAGAAAGCGTGATCATCGAGCAGGACGGAAAGATACCTGTAAAGCGGGGGCAAAATAACCAGGGTAACACAGATCACCGCCAGGGCTATCGCCACGGTATTCTGATCGGGGACCCCGGAGACGGTAAAGAAATTTCCCAGGACCCCGCCAATGAGTACACCCACTACATTCGCCGATAACCCCGTACCGAGAATTTTTGCCGGGTTTGCACTTAAATCCAGCATTTCACCAAGGATGCTCCACCAGAACAGATCGCAGACACCGCAGGCACCGAGCATAAGCGTGTTGACAACAATATAACTGGAAGCCGAACGATCAAGGATCATGAAAGCCACAAACGATAAGCCGATCATGGCTATGGCAACGTAGAGGATATAGCTGCGGCTTATTTTTTGGGAAAATTTCATCATCAGGTAGAGGCCAACGATGTAGGGAATGGCCCAGTACCAGCTGGTCAGCCACTTCAAATGGCCAAAGGAGGGATTTAATACATGATACATCAGTCCTGAATCAATTGTGATGACCAGGATGAACAGGTATAGAATAGCCAGGGGTTTGACAATACCGGCGGAGCCGGCCTTCTGTTCGGGGGGGAATGGGGAAACTGCGGCATCCTCTACAGGCAGCAGCAGTGCAAGCAAAAACGCGCCTCCGAGAAGCAGCATGGCCAGGCCGAGCCCCGGATAGGGAGACAGGTGAATGGTGGCCATATTCAGAAGGATCATCAGAATATTGGAATAGATTAACCCGGCAGCGGCGGTTTTGATGCGCTCATTTTTAGGTGTGCCGCTTTTAAAATAATAGCTCCAACCCACGATACTGGCAGCGATAAAAAAAGCGCTAATAATCAAAGCAATAATCCATAGATGAGAGGGAGGGTAAAAGAAGCAGGCGGAGGCGATAATACAAATGGCCGTGGAACAGAGGAGCAGCCGCTTCGCTGCTTTCTTTGATCTGATCAGAAATCCCCAGAAAAGCAGCCCCACCGCCGTGGCAGCAACCGCTCCAAATACCATCCGGTGAGGGTCAAGATTATATTTCCCGGCAATTGCGTACAATATTTGCCCTTCAAAAGGGAACGCCAGCATCCAGGAAGAGAACAGGACAAAAACGATGATAGACAGTCTGCGTTCATTCATGGACAATACTACCGGCCCTCCATCAGCCATATTGCACCCTTTATTTCATGGAACATGCCTCAACACCATACTCCGGCTTGCATGATGGGGTTTTGGCAGACGGTTAATAGTGAGCCTGGTGATCCTTTATTAAATCCTCAGGTAATCCTTCTGTAAATGTATCTCCGGTAACACTGAAACGGGGTGAGAGTGTTTATAATTCTACTACAAGCCCTGCAGTATTTCAAGATTCAACCGAGTAGAGCCATTTGCGTTGTAAGCAAAAGTCAACTGTGAGAGAGCAATTAATACCCTCC
>CAZPET010000272.1:0-2954 GCA_964585625.1 uncultured Syntrophomonadaceae bacterium | reverse complement strand
ACTGCGTTTTGATTCAAGAAGAACTTAACGCTGGAGAGTGTCGGAATAACAAAGGGTGGCAGAGAAACGTCCCCTGTCACCCCCTGGAGAGTGTTGGAATAACAAAAGGTGACAGAGAAACGTCCCCTGTCACCTTCGTCAGCCTAGTAAAAGGCGGTCGTTCTGAAGCTGTTCGCCGCTGGCGGCGTGAAACAGCTCCACCAGCCTGGAGACGGTCAGGCCGTCTCTTTCCCCGTCGTTGACATCTAGAATGATCGAACCTTCATGGAGCATGATCAGCCGCTTCCCCAGCCGAAGGGCCTGCTCCATGTTATGGGTGATCATCAGGGTGGTGATCTTCTCGTTTTCGAAGAGCGTCTTCGTCAGGTGAAGCACGCGCAAGGCAGTTTTAGGATCCAGCGAGGCGGTATGCTCGTCGAGCAGGGCCAGTTTCGGCCGGACCAGGGTGGCCATCAGCAGGGTCAGCGCCTGGCGCTGCCCTCCCGAAAGGAGCTTCGCCGGTGTAGCCAACCGGTCCTCCAGGCCCAACTCCAGGCCGGCCAGCTTCCGCCGGAACAGTTTGCGTTCATTTTCTGTAATGGCCCGGTTCAGGCGCCTCCTCTGGCCGCGGCGCAGGGCCAGGGACAGGTTCTCTTCAACGGTCAGAGAAGCCGCCGTACCGATCATCGGATCCTGGAAGATCCGGCAGATCGAAGCAGCCCTCCGGTAATCGGGCAAACGGGTGATCTCTCGTCCGTTCAAGAAGATCGATCCCTCTTCAGGGATGTATACTCCGGCGATACACTTTAGCAGGGTGCTCTTGCCGGCCCCGTTGCCGCCGATGACCGTGACAAATTCACCCGGCTGCAGGCATAGGTTGATATCCTGCAGCGCTATTTTTTCATTGACTTCTCCAAAATGAAACACTTTGTAGAGATTTGAAATTTGAAGCATTTTAACCGCCGACCTTCTCTGATGTTCCAGATTTATGATCTGCAACCGAAAGTTTCGGAGCAGGCTTGAACTTCTTGCTGATCTCGGGTGAAATCAAGGCTATTGTGACCATCAAGGCGGTGAAAAGTTTTAAATCGGTATACTCGATAAAGTTGATCCGCAGCACCAGGGCTATGGCCAGGCGGTAGAGGATCGAACCGATCACCACCGCGCACAGGCGCCCGAAGATTGATTTAACCCCGAGGACAACCTCGCCGATGATTACCGAAGCCAGGCCGATCACGATCATCCCGATACCCATGTTGATATCGGCAAATCCCTGGTACTGGGCGATCAACGCTCCGGCAAGGGCGACCAGGGCATTGGAGATGGCAAGACCCATGATCTTCATCCGGTCCGTGTTTACCCCCAGGCTGCGCAGCATGACCTCGTTGTCCCCGGTGCCGCGCAGCGCCTGGCCCAGCTCGGTGCCGAGAAAGAGGTAAAGCCCGGCCACAACTACAACAATAACGGCCAGCGCAATCACTGTCTGGCTAACCCGCAGGGAGAGCCCTGCACCGGTCAGCGCATCGAAAATCGTATCATGCCTGAGCAGGGGCACATTGGGACGGCCCATGATTCGCAGGTTGATCGAATAAAGACCGATCATCGTGAGAATTCCCGAGAGCAGCGGGGTGATCGAGAAGCGGGTATGGAGAACCCCGGTAATCAGCCCGGCCAGCGCGCCCAGCGGTAACGCCGCCAGGGTGGCCAGGAAAGGGTTTACTCCCGAAAAGATCAGCGTGGCCGTGATGGCCGCCCCCAGGGGCAGGCTGCCGTCGACGGTGAGATCGGCATAGTCGAGGATGCGGAAAGTCATGAATACTCCCAGCACCAGCAGTCCGTAAAGCAGCCCCAGGATGAGGGTGCTCCAAATAAGCGTGAGATTCATGTCCTTCCGCCTCTCCCATGTTATTTCTTGAACCACTTGATCACCGGCCTTGATCACGGTGTCGGCCAGTGTTCTACTTTTTTATGTTACTCGATTACTTCAGCCCGCTCCAGTAAAGCCTGGGGCAGGTTCAGGTTCAGCTTCTCTGCGGCACCCTGGTTGATCACGATGCTGTATTCCGACTGTCCTTCGATGGGCATGGTGGCCGGTTCCGCTTCGCCGCGCAGGATTTTCACGGCCATCTTTCCGGTCTGGTAGCCCAGCTTGAAGTAGTCAATGCCGACTGTGGCCAGGGCTCCCTCCCGGACACAGTTCTCTTCGCCCGGGATAACCGGGATCAGGTGCTCTTCTGATACCTGAATTACCGACGCGATGGCGCTCACCACGGTGTTGTCCGTGGGGATATAGATGGCATCAACCTTGCCGATGAGCGACTCGGCCGCGGTGCTTACTTCTCCCGTGGCTGTAACCGGGGCCTTGATTATAGTCAGACCAAATTGTGAGGCTTCCTCTTCCAGGATATCTACCTGGACCCGGGAGTTTTCTTCACCCGAGTTAAAGATAACCCCGACAGCGGCTGCTTCAGGCAAGATCTCTTTCAGCAGCTCGAGCTGCTCGGTGATCGGGTTCATGTCGTGCGTACCGGTAACATTTTTACCCGGGCGCTCCAGGTTGTCCGCCAGCCCGCTGAAAACCGGATCGGTAACCGCGGTAATCACGATCGGTATCTCTTTAGTGGCGTTATAAGCCGCCTCCGCTGTCGGTGTGGCAATGGCCAGGATCAAATCAACTCCGTCAGCGACAAAGCCTTCCGCAATCGTTGATGCGGTGCTGACTTCACCGTGCGCATTCTGAATATCCAGAATAATGTTTTCACCGTCAACAAAACCCTCTTCTTGAAGCGCTTTGATAAAACCATCGCGGGCTGCATTCAGAGCGGCGTGGTCCGCAATCTGCATGATGCCGATCTTCTGTTTCACCTGTTGTTCTGCCGGCGAGCTGCTGCAACCGGCCAGCAAAAGGAAAGAAATAAACAGTACCCCCAGGAGCAACGCCAAAGACACCTTTTTCATTATTGATTTCCCTCCAT
>CAZPET010000271.1:0-2954 GCA_964585625.1 uncultured Syntrophomonadaceae bacterium | reverse complement strand
CAGCCATAAAGGGAGTGGCAGGAAAGCGCCCGGGCCCTGTTGTAATACTGTCGGTAGAATAGTTGCGGGAGGTGAAGACTCGTGGGACGTCCCGTTTTCTACCGGCAGCGTATCCGCAACCAGGCTGCCTCGGTGCAGGCAAAGTCCCTGCTGACCCATTTAGCAAGCGAGATCCGGGCCAGAAGAGAAGTGTCTCCAGAAGAAGCCTGGCTGGTAGCCTATGATGCCATCCGCTTCCTGGAGCGCGGTCTACTGGAATTGTCTCTAGGACAGGTTGGAATGCCCTGCATAGAGGGACTTGACAGCCATTTTCGCCAGGCCCGCCGGGACCAGCCGGAAAAGCTGGTCAACTAACCGTAGTAGCTGATGAAGATGCCGACCTGGTCGAAGAATTCGGCACCCGGGTGATGCAGCAAGGGAGGCTTGCCAGGATGATTGAAGAAGCCTACGTTGAGGGCGCTCTTTTGGACGGCAACAGGCTTTGTCTGCTAATGCCGCTGACCCTGGTAGCCATCAGGGAGCGCCTGAAGGCCCTGTGGCAGCAAGGGGTGAACCTGCCGCTGGCCGGCCTGACTCGGGCCACCCGTGAACAGATGCGGGCTCCACGGGGAGTGCTGGCCGTAGAGCGCTACCTGACAGGTGAAGAGCTGATTGCGATTCGCCGGGAACTGGCGGTAAGCAAATTGCAGTGGAGCAGATGGTGGCGGGGTTTTCAAGACACCATCGCCGGTGCTGAAGAAGACGCAGCAGTACTGGCAAAACGCATCGATATGCCCGCGGAGCTGGTTTGCGGATGGCAAAGAATCTGGCGTGAACACAACGACCACCCCGCCTGCAAGGAGCGCCTGGGGAAGGCGGTACCGGCAAAACAAATTCCGGCTGTAACCGACGAAGAAGAGCGCATAGAACAACGGTTGCTTACAGAACACGGCTACAGCCCCGCGGCGGTGCGCTCATTCATGCAGGAGCTGCGTGACCTGGCGGTGCGGCTGAAAAACCTGGGCCGTGGGCCCGGGCAGATCATCACCTTTGGCGTGGCCGCGGACGAACCCCCGGGGCGCAGCTTAAGCGAGGCCAGACTTTCCATGGTGACCCTGGACTACATCGTTCCCGAAGACTGGGCTGCCATGCATAGAACCAGCCCCCAGGAACTCAAGTGGCAGCGCCTGGAGCGGCTCTGCACCCAATCCTATGAACAGGGGGTGGCCTTGAGCCTGCCGGACCTGGCGCATCTGTTGGGGATATCTGTGGACGGCGTCCAGAATACCATCAAAAAACACGACCAGGTGATCTTACCCACCCGGGGCCGGATCGCTGATATGGGCTCTACGCTGAGCCATGCGGAAAAGATTATCGCTCTTTACATGGACGGCTACACCGAAACCGAAATCAAGCGCAGAACGGGCCACAGCTACGACAGCATCGAGCGCTATCTCTTTGATTTCTCCCGGGTGATCTGTCTGACCGAAAGAGGGATGCCGCTGCCGGCGATCCGCCAGGCTACGGCCATGTCCCGAAGGGTGGTGACCAAATACTTAACACTCTATGAGCGTTTCAACCATCCCGACTTCGCCTTCCGCATGGCCAGAGTCAGGCGGATGGTGGAGCAGGGGAACCCAAAAAAAAACGGGAGGGAGTAATGATGAAGACTGTGAAGGGTGGTTCAAACCGTTTTGCCGCCCTTCCAGCTCGAGATGTGAAGCCTGTGCAAATGTCCCATTTACAGCAACGCTTTGAATTGGCGCCTCGTTCGGAGTTGGCCGAAACGGTGGCGGACAGGGTCAATGAGGTTCTAGCTGAGCATGAAGCGGCAAGCGGCGCTGCGCGTCTGCAGCCCGGTGAGCTGCTCGTGGAAATAGACGGTATCACTAAACCGATCCCGCTGCTGACGCCTCAGTGGAGCCAAAAACTGGCCGGCGGGTTCAAGGTCTCGGCAGTGCGCCGGCACCTGGAGTATGAGCAGTTGCAGGTTTGCTTAGAGCTTGAAGAGGGCTTTGACTTAGAGCAGCTGTGGCGGTGGACCGACCAGAAGGAACTCGTGGGCCGGCGCGGCGGCAAGGAGTTTTTACCCGCCGAACCTTTGGATGTAGAGACGCTGGAGGTGAGCCCGAGACCGCTGGAGGATATTGCCTTCCCCGATGCCGTTCTGGAGCCGGTGATCAGCTATCTGACCCAAGAATACGGGTGCAAACCCGCTCTGGCCCGGGCCATGGCCGAAAGAGCGGCTCAAATCAGGCAGTGGTGCTGCCCCGGTGTAAAAGAGCTTAAGCCCGGCCAGGTCGTCTGGCTCGTCTACAGCACGCGCCGTTCGAAAAGGGGTCAGGGCAGGCTCTTGGTCCCGGTGGTGTTGACGCTGCTTACCTTGGAGGAGCAGACGCTCGAGCTAACCAACCGTGCTGATCTCAAACAGCTGAAAATCCAGCAAATCGAACGGATTACCGCTGAGGCCTGGCAGCAAGATGGAGTGCTCACCATGCTGGATTTAGAGTGGCTGCTCAGCCTAAATGGGGCCTCCTTGAGGCAGTTGCTTAATGCTTACCAGGAAAGCTTTGGGGTGATTTTGCCCACAGCCGGTACGGTTCTAGATATGGGCCGTACCCTGACCCACAAGACCATTGTGGTGGAGATGTCGCTTGAGGGCCTGAGCACCCAGCAGATCGCCCGGCGGATTTTCCACACACCAGAGGCAGTAGACAATTACTTAAGGCTCTTTGACCGGGTGCTGGTCCTGCGTTACTTCGGGATGCCGCCCCACCTGATGCGCCAGGTTACGGGACATAGCATGGCGCTGATTAAGGAACATCTTGCACTGGCTGATAAACATTTCCCCTCGGAAAAGGATTTGGTAGATTATCTGGCGAACCGGGGGGTAGAGCTTGAAAAGGCTCAATAGATCATGTAGCGGTTATCTAAGCTGCAGCGGGCAGGAGCCATATATTTATAATATACAAAAT
>CAZPET010000270.1:2067-2966 GCA_964585625.1 uncultured Syntrophomonadaceae bacterium | reverse complement strand
GGACCCCGGCCTGAAGGATACCATACTTGCTGTTTAAGGGGTTAAATAGTTTCCGGCTAAGGGTTAAAACGGTCACCCTTTGTGCGCAGCGATTTAAGGGCCGGGCCTTCAATAATATCGCCCTCGTATGTGAAGCGGGAGCCGTGGCAGGGGCAGTCCCAGGAGCGCTCCGCCTCATTCCAGACCGGTTTGCATCCCATGTGGGTGCAGATAAGTTCCACTTCATGCACCCGGCCCTCGTCATCCTTGTACAGCCCTGTGCCGCCCTCCTCCACAACTACCGCCTCGCCTGGGGACAGCTCCTTCTCCCTGGGGATATTCCCCAGCTTGACGGCAGCCTCCGGCGCATCTTTGATCGGGCCCGCGGCTGTCTTTGCAGAATGCTTGAGCAGCGGATCGGGTTTGAAACGCGCCGGATCATAAACATCCTTCCAGGGGCTTTCTCCATACACGATCAGGTCCCTGAGCAAAATGGATGACGCTGTTGCATTGGTCATGCCCCATTTGCGGAACCCCGTAGCCACGTACACATTAGGCAGCCCGGGGTCAAGGTGGCCTGCATAGGGAACCTGATCAAGGGTGGTGTAATCCTGGGCGGACCAGCGGAAAGGCATACCTGTGACAGTGAAGTTCTGTTCAGCAAACTGGGCCAGGTTGAGGTAGTGGACTCCTGTGTGCGGGCCCTGGCCTGTTCTATGATTCTCACCGGTGACGATAATCAACTCGCTGCCATTATAAGGGGTGCTCCGCAGGGATCTGGAAGGTTTCTCTGCCGATATGTAGACGCCGTCAGGGAATGTCTCATTTGCGGTAATAGCGACGGCATAGGCCCTTTCCGGGTACATGCGGGCATAGTAGTAACCGCCGCCTCCATAAGCGGGGAAATGGGAGGCCACAAT
>CAZPET010000270.1:0-2057 GCA_964585625.1 uncultured Syntrophomonadaceae bacterium | reverse complement strand
TTGTGTCCCTCTGCAGTAATTATAGTGAAGGGGGCGCCCTCGCGAAAGTCCACAGCCCTGGTTCGTTCGAAGATGTGGCTGCCCCCGCCGGGAATTTTAGCAGCCAGGGCCAGCAGGTACTTGCGGGGATGGAACTGGGCCTGGTCGTCGAAACGCTCCGCCGCCTTTACTTCGAAAGGCAGGGGGGTTTGCTCCAGGAATTGGGCCTTGATCCCCAGGCTGGTGGCGGCTCTGACTTCGTCCTCGATTTGTTTGACATACTGCTCTTCCCGGGTATAAATATAGGCGGACTGTCTCGAGAAATCGCAGTTGATCTTGTTTTTGTTGATCATTTCCTCGATAAAAGTAATTGCATACTCATTAGCCTCTGCATACTGGCGGGCTTTCTCCAGGCCCAGGTTCTTGATCAGCTTGTCGTAGATCAGGCTGTGCTGCGAGGTTACCTTGGCCGTGGTATGTCCCGAGGTGCCCCGGCCGATGCGGTCAGCTTCAATGACCGCAACGGTAAGGTTGGACTGTTTCAACAAATAGGCAGCTGTTATGCCGGCCAGTCCGCCTCCCACCAGGGCCACATCAATTCTAAGGTCCTCCTCCAGCGCCGGATAATTTGTTGTCTCTGTGGATGCTATCCAGTACGGTTGCGGCGGCTCAGTAAATGCAAAAGCTTTCCCTATCAAATCTACCCCTCCTGGAATTGATAGTTCTAGTCTTTGTAACTGAAGCTTGATCTATGCAGTCCTACGGTTTGCTTGATGGGGCCAGGTCTTGAATTGTTACATTTTACGCTGTTTTGTTCTAGATACCGGCGCAGGCCACATAGTCAATTGCCTGCAAAGTGATATTCCAAGGCCTGACCCCATCGGGCAGTTGAATAATTGGCGCTCTTCGGATATGATTTAGCATATGATATCCTAGATAATTTTCTGATAGAGATTGCGAGAGTGATTAGATGACTGCAAAAGCGCTGCCTGATACAATTTTCGTGTTGTTGCCGGAAGGCGAAATGCTGCCTGTGACCGGAAGTCGCAGCCTGCTGGAGGTCAGTGCAGAGGTGCAACGCCATCATGCCGCCCCCATAGTAGCCGCTGTGGTGAAGAATAGTCTTCGTGAGTTAAGCGCTATGCTGGAGCCTTCGGAAACGGTGCGCTTTCTTGACCTGACGGACAAAGAGGGGCGGCGCATCTATCAGCGCAGCCTTACCTTTCTGCTCATTGCCGCAGCCTCCGATCTTTTTGCCGATGCGGCGGTTACAGTTGAGCATTCCCTGGGCAAAGGCCTTTATTGCGAAATCAAGAAGACGCCCGAATTGAGCGCCGCCGATGTGGCCGCCGTCGAGCAGCGCATGCGGCAGCTGGTTGAAATGAACCTGTCCCTGCAAAAGAGGAAGGTCCCGCCATCCGAGGCGGCGAGGATTTTCCGCAGCCAGGGATTCGACGACAAGGTGACGCTGCTTAAATACTGGCCCAAGGATTACCTGAGCCTCTACTCCATCGGCGACTTGGAAGATACTTTGTACGGCTACCATGTGCCGCGCACGGGGCTGCTGAGCATATTTGAGTTGAAATACTACCCGCCGGGGCTAATTTTAAGATATCCCGGTGAAGAGGAGCCCTCCCGGGTCGCTCCTTTCGTGGAGCAGAAGAAGCTTTTTGAAATTTTCCGCGAAGCGGAGCGCTGGGGAACGATCCTCGGTTTTGACACCGTGGGCGCGATGAACAAGCTGATCGAAGAAGGGCAGGGCGCGGAAGTAGTCCGCGTGACCGAAGCGCTGCACGAAAAAAAGATCGCCCAGATCGCCGATCTGATCAGCGCCCGCGGCTCCGAAATCCGGGTCATCCTTATTGCCGGCCCTTCATCTTCGGGCAAAACTACCTTTGCCCAGCGCCTGCGGACCCAGCTTTTGGTCAACGGGCTGCGGCCGCTACCTATATCCACCGACGACTACTTCGTCGATCGCGAGCATACACCCCTGGATGAATCCGACAACCCCGATTTTGAGCATATTGAGGCCGTGGATCTGCCCCTCTTCAATGAGCATCTCTTGCGCCTGATCCAGG
>CAZPET010000269.1:0-2967 GCA_964585625.1 uncultured Syntrophomonadaceae bacterium | reverse complement strand
CGGAGCCAAAAATATGAGGGGATCGCCTGGAGAATCTGCTCTACAAGTTCGCCGAGGCCGTCAGAAACTCCGCGGTCGGCGCCGTAGGCCGTGGTATCCTGGGCTATCAGGTTGATTTCGCGGGCGCCGCCGGTGATGAGCTGCCGGATCTCGGTGATGATCTCCACGGCCGGGCGGCTGCGCAGGGGGCCGCGCAGGGAAGGGATCAAGCAATAACGGCAGCGGTTGCTGCAGCCTTCGGCGATCTTCACATAAGCGCTGTGCGGCGATCTGGTTAACAGGCGGGGTCCCAGGCTGCAATAGAGCGCCGGGGGCGGCAGCAGAAGCAGCTCCCGCTTTCCGGCAAAGCAGCGCTCCAGAAAGGCCGGCAGCTCCGCATAGCTGTGCACCCCGATGACGCCGCCCAGACCGGGGATCTCTTTCAGAAGCCGCCCGCCGAAACGCTGAGCCAGGCATCCGGCGGCAATGAGCAAAGGGGTTTTTCCCCGGCGCCGCCCGGCCAGCTCCAGTATTGTGTCGATAGATTCCTGCTGCGCCTTTTCGATAAAGGCGCAGGTGTTGACAATAACGGCGTCCGCTTCTGCCGGGTGATCGGTGATCAGGTAACCGCTGCGGCCGAGCAGGCCTAGGATCTCTTCGGTATCGATCCGGTTTTTGGCGCATCCCAGGGCCACGGCGGCAATTTTACGCCCATCTCCCATCTATGATCTGCTGCTCCTTCATTTACGTTAAATTTTAATTACAAAGGGCGCTCTTTCACCGGCCGCCATAAATCTCTTACTTGCGGACAAACAGAAAGTTATGCGCATTTTTCTGGCGGCTGATTTCTGAAACTTCGATGCCGTTCACTGTCAGCTTGACACCGGGAGGGTTGCCCAGGCGAAGCCAGATCTTTTCGGCTGCGTCAACAACAATCTCTTCACCCTGCGGTAAAGTCCGCTCTTGAAACTGTTCTTGGCCATCCGCAACCATTTTGATCCAGCAATGTTCATTACATAACAGCTTCAGTTCCAGCTGCTCCACATTTCCAACCGAGAAGACAGTCTCCAGGGGAGTTGATTCGGCCGCAGAGACCTTGATCTTCGCTGCCGTTAACGGGGGAGGCGCTTCATCATGACCGGGTTTCTCTTCGCCGGGTATCGCAGGATCTTCCGGTTCTGCGGGTTCAGCCTGGTTTCCGGACGGACCCGGTTTAAAGGGGGCCCTTGGCATATATTGAGAAGTAAACCAGTATCCGCCTGCCGCCAGCAGCAGGATTAAAACGATCAATCCGTAAATAAAGGAAGGGCCCTTCTCCCCACGGGGCGATTGCGGCGGGGCGGGCGGCTTTTCCCGGGGTACTATCAACGGTTCTTCGGGCGCCGGATCACCTTTCAGGTTACGGTAGAGATCCAGCACCTCTTCAGGGTCAAGGCCGACCGCTTCGGCATAATTCTTCAGCCCCCCCTTCAGGTAAACCTCCCCGGAGAACCTGTCAAAATCACCGTTTTCTAGCGCCTCCAGGTAATGCACCTGGATCTTGGTCCGCTCGCTGATTTCGCTCAGAGAGATCTGATTATCCTGGCGGGCTTTCTTTAAAAGATCTCCCAGCTCTTTCACGGCATATTCCCCCTTTTCAAAGGTCTGCGAATAAGAGGTTCGTTTATGGATGTTCCTTCTTGAATTCCTCATAGAGCTTGGCCGCCTGCTCCGGGGTGACAATAACCTCCCGCGGTTTGCTCCCTTCATACTCTCCGACGATACCCCGGCGTTCAAGGTCGTCGATCAGGCGGGCCGCCCGGGTGTAGCCGATGCGAAAGCGCCTCTGCAGCAGCGAGATCGAAGCCTGGCCCGTCCGCACGACCAGCTCCACCGCGTCGGGAAAAAGCTCATCGGGCTCGAAAAGCTCTTCATCGTCGGTCTCCAGTGTATCCAGATCCATCTCGTATTCAGCCCGTCCCTGCTCCTTTATAAAATCGGTGATCCGCTTGATCTCGCGTTCACTGACATAAGCTCCCTGGACGCGGATAGGTTTTACCGCTCCCACCGGATAGAAGAGCATATCACCCCGTCCGAGAAGCTTCTCAGCGCCGGCCATATCCAGGATAGTCCTCGAGTCGACCTGTGAAGAGACGGTAAAGGCGACCCGCGAGGTGATATTGGCCTTGATTACCCCGGTAAGCACATCGACAGAGGGGCGCTGGGTGGCGATGACCAGGTGGATCCCCGCCGCTCTCGACATCTGGGCCAGGCGGGCAATGGAGTCCTCGACCTCACCCGGGGAGACGAGCATCAGATCGGCGAGCTCATCAATGATCACGACATAGTAAGGCAGCGTTTCACCCTCGCAACCCCCGGAAGCGACCAGCTCGTTGTAGGCGGCGATTTCCCTGACCTCTTCACGTGCAAAAATTTCGTAACGCCGGTTCATCTCCTTGACCATGTTCCGCAGGGCCAGCGAAGCTTTTTTCGGCTCGGTGACCACCGGCATGAGCAGGTGGGCGATGCCGTTGTAGACGCTCAGTTCGACCACTTTCGGATCGATCATCAGGAAGCGGACCTGCTCCGGCCTCGCCTTGAACAGGATGCTGAGGATCAGCCCGTTCAGGCAGACACTCTTCCCCGAGCCGGTAGCCCCGGCAATCAAGAGGTGCGGCATCCGGGTCAGATCGGCGATCACCGGGACCCCGGTAATATCTTTGCCCAGGCCGATCGCCAGGGGGGAACCGCTGTTCAAGAAACCCGGATCTTCAAGGACTTCACGCAGGTAAACCAGGGCGATGATCTTGTTCGGCACCTCGATCCCCAGGGCGGCTTTGCCGGGAATCGGCGCCTCGATGCGCACCAGCGGCGCCGCCAGGTTCAGAGCGATATCATCGGAGAGGCTGACGATACGGCTGACCTTCACTCCCGCCTCCGGCTGCACCTCGAAACGGGTTACCGTGGGGCCGGATTGAACGTGGATCACCTTTGCTTTCACGCCGAAGC
>CAZPET010000268.1:0-2969 GCA_964585625.1 uncultured Syntrophomonadaceae bacterium | reverse complement strand
AATTAATTATTCACGGGGGCTTAGAAGAGCCATCGCGAAGCGATTTCGTTCTTCTCTGACACCTCCTTTTATTACTTTAAGGGCGGTGACAGGGGACGGTTCTCTGACACCTTTATAACTTTAAGGTGGTGATGTAAAATAAATAGCTTCAACAGCGCGCTCTATCTTCTATTAATTAGTGGTGTTCTGCTGCTAATGCTATCTTACGCTTATCCCAAGCGTTTTTTCGGTGAACTTGCAATGTGGTTATAGTTCTGGCACTTCTGTTATTTATGATGAAAGACTTTGCCGGTTCGATGGCCAGTTTCTTTCACACTCCTGCTTTTTCTGTTGATTTATTGGCTGCTATAGTTATAGTATTACTTAGCCTGGCTTTTATTGTTTCGCTGGTTCGTTTAATCAAGAAAATTTTGGGGAAAAAGAGATGACGGGGGTGACAGAGAACCGTCCCCTGTCACCTTTGGGAGGAGGAGCGGTGTGTGCGGCAGGTTTGCCCTGGTTACTGAGAAACGGGTTCTCGAGCTGCTCTTCGAGATCGAGTTCTATGAAGAACTTGATACGCGCTACAATATCGCTCCTTCCGAGATGATCCTGGCGCTGCGGCGCAACCCCCGCAGCGGTCAGAAAGAGCTGATCCGCATGAAATGGGGGCTGCTGCCCGCCTGGGCTGCAGGTAAAGCCGCGGGCAGGGGATTCATCAATGCGCGGGCCGAAACGGCGGCCGCCAAACCGGCCTTCCGCGGCGCTTTTTTGCAGCGCCGGGCCCTCATCCCGGCAAGCGGTTTTTACGAGTGGCGCAAAGATGAGAAATCGAGACAGCCCTTTTTTATTCACCTGCAGGGCGGACGGCCCTTTGCTTTCGGCGGTCTTTATGAAACCGGCCGCCGGGAGGAGCAGCATGAAAGCTGTGCCATTATCACCACCGCAGCCAACAGCCTGATTGCGCCGGTTCATCACCGCATGCCGCTGATCATCCCGGAAGAGCTCTACCCGCTCTGGCTTGACCCGCGCACTCCGCCGGATCAGCTGCAGAATATGCTCCTGCCCTACCCGGCGGAGAAGATGGACGCCTACCCCGTCTCCGGGCTCGTCAACAACCCCGCGTTCGATCATCCCGACTGCCTGAGAAAGGAATAATCACAGACCATGCTCAAATCTAACCTGTGCAATCAGCACTACCCGCAGCAGCAGATCTCCGCCAGAAGGGAAGAGGTCCGCCGGGAACTTCTCCAGAAATCACCGCACCTGTCCGGAGGGCACATCACCCGCATCTTCCAGTCAGACTTGAAACTCCTCTTTGAGCTTTACGACCGGATCTTTTTCCGGAATTATTTCCGCGATCATTTCACGGGGCAGCTTCTATTCTCGCTCTCGACGCGGATGACCAGGAACGCCGGCATGACCGTCTATCCCCGCAACCTGAGCAGTCTTTCCCCGCAGGAGGAGCGTTATGATCTGCGGATCAGCGTTGTTCTCCTCTTCAGCTACGAGAAACTGGAGAGGGATAAAGTGGTCAACGGGATCAAAACCCGGGACAGCCTGGAAGCCCTGCAGCTGGTCTTCGAGCACGAGCTCTGCCATCTCATCGAGCTGCACTGCTTCAAAGAATCGAGCTGCCGGCAGGAGCGCTTTCAATCGCTCGCCTTCAATCTTTTCGGCCACACGGAGAGCTGTCACCGGCTGCCGTTGATGCCCGAGATCGCCACGGCAAAGTACGGTTTGTCTGTCGGAGACCGGGTCAGTTTTCAGGCTGAAGGGAAAATATTTGACGGGATAATCTGCCGGATTACCAGGCGGGCCACGGTAATGGTTCCCGATGCGGGCGGGGCCTATCGGGACAGGGCCGGGACGCGCTACTGTAAATTCTATGTCCCCCTGGCTATGTTAAAAAAGAGATAGCTGATCTGACCTTGCTCCGTCAACATATATCACCGGAACCGTCCCCCTGATATATTCTGTGCTAGCCTCCCGCTCCGCAAACCGGACATCTTCCGGTGGGGCGATGATAATTTCCGTTGGACCAGATCCCGCAGTCGAACCTGTATCCCTGCCTGCCCAGATCAACGGGGCAGCGATCGTAGAGTAGATGATGTCCTTCGTAGGTCTGGCACCCGTCGCTGGTACGGCCGCACCCGGTGCAGATGAACTTCGGCGAGATGGTGCCGTAACTGTTTCGCTGGTAGCCAAGAAAGGAAACCTCTTCCCCGCAGACAAAACAGGTGGCCCCGTCAAGGGCGCTGAAATCGATCAGTTTAAAGTCTACCGGGGGCGCGTTCAGCTGATTAAAGCCGGCCAGCTCTTCGGGATGAAAAGCAAGTTTCGGAATTTGAAACGGCAACCGCGCTTCGATCTTTTCGTAGAGCGCTGAAGAGGTTTCGATCAGCTGCGGGGCCAGGAGAGAACTTTCGAGGTGCTCATGAATACCGCCGTACAGAGGGAAGGTAGTGAGGACGATCAGCAGGGCGCCGATGATCATCACGCCGATCCCGATCCCGGCGGCAGCGCCGCCAATCCGGTCAGCCACCTTCACCGGGCGGAACCGGGTCAGGTTGGCGGCCAGAATCCCTAATGAAGTGATGATGAAGCTGACGATGAGAAATATGAGGATCAGGCTGATCAGGTCGGCCCATCCCGGCGGCATTCCGCTGTGCGAGGTCAACAGGTTGCCTCCGTGAGAGTAGTAGCGGGCTGCCACGATTAAACCGGAGATGACTCCGGCAACGTTGAACCCGCTGCGGATCAAGCCCGCCCGGATCCCCGCGCAGCAGGAAAGAAAGGCAAAGAAGACGATCGCCGGATCGAGCCAGTTCAGTTGGGTCATGGAACCACTTTCCTTCAATTCTTCTTAACATACTATTATGTGCAATTATTAACCCGTAAAACCGTGCGCTCTTGGCCTGCATTCATTTCCCGGATCCGGGTGGTGTTGAACTTTGTTTTGAATTGCAACTCTATTTCGCGTCTGTAGA
>CAZPET010000267.1:0-2973 GCA_964585625.1 uncultured Syntrophomonadaceae bacterium | reverse complement strand
ACAAAGCTGCTGTAGCGCAGCAGGTCCTGCGGCGGGCTGCCGGTAAGGACCATTTCCGGATAGATCACCAGCCCGGCCCCTTTGGCCTGCGCAGCTTCATAAGAGCGTCTGATCCTGGCGGCATTCTGCCGCAGCGCGCCGGTAACAGGGTTTAGCTGGGCCAGGGCAAAAAGCATCTGTTCCCTCCTGAATTAAAAGCTCACGGAAAGCAGTGATCCCCCGCGAGCGCTCTGTAAATAGATTATTCTGGAAGCATTATAATCTCAGGCCGTCCCAAAAGTCAAGTCCAGTACCTTTCTTTCGGTAAGATTTTTATATGAGTTGACACGGTTATAACGGCAGCGGGGTTAAAATTGAGGCTTTCATATTTTAAATAAAGAGAGAAGGAAGAAGAGTTCCTGTCGGCGAAAATAAACTTGCCGGGCTATGTTATTGCCATCATAGTACCAACCCATATCACCGGAATAGAAACCATGGCAAAGGAGGAGACAGCTTTTGAAAGCGGCATTTATTGTCAACCTGCTGGCCGGCCGGGGCAAGGCCAAAAAGATCTGGGAGGAGCTCGAGCCCCGTTTGAAGATTGATTGTCCTTATAACGTTTATTATACCGAACGAGCAGGTGATGCGGTGCGCCTGGCCCGCCTGGCCCAGGAGGACGGAGCCACCGTGCTGGTCTCTGTCGGCGGGGACGGGACCGTCCACGAGATTGTCAACGGGATGGATTTAATGCAGGGGACACTGGGTCTTATCCCTGCGGGGACCGGGAATGATTTTTGCCGCAGCTTGAACTATCCCCCGGATCCTTTGGAGATAGCGGATAATCTGTTTACCTGGGAAAGCCGTCGCGTTGATTTGGGGAAGATCGGAGATCGTTATTTTGTCAATGTGATCGGGGTCGGGTTTGACGCCCAGGTGGCTCATGATGTTAACCGGAAATTTAAACGGCTGACCGGGCTGAGCGCCTACCTGGCCGGAATCCTGAAAAACCTGGTTACATATCGCAATGCCCCGCTGGAGCTGGAATATGACAGCCACCGCTGGACGGGGAAGTCCCTGCTTATCGCCGTCGGGAACGGAAGATACTATGCGGGCGGTTTTTATATTCTCCCCCCGGCCGAGCCTGACGACGGCTGGTTCCATATCTGCCTGGTCAAGGATATCGGCAGGCTTGAAATTCTAAAGATCTTGCCGTCAGTGATCTCCGGAAGGCATACAGGGCACCGCGATGTGGCTATTATGAAAGCCCGCCGGATTAGCGTGCAATCCCCGCTTTCCCTGACGATCCAGGCTGACGGGGAGATTCTCGGCACCCTTCCCTTGACCATCGAGGTGCAGCCGCGGGCCCTGGCTGTACTTGCCCCCGGGAGGTGAGAGGACAACATCTGGGGGAAAGGGGGTTTACCGTTTCCATTAGTCCGGGAATGGACTTTCATTGCAATTGATTTTTTGCTCTGCTACAATGTGATTGAAAGAATGTTGTCATCTTTACCAATGTTTAGCCATAACGGGTTTCTTAATCTAATTTGAAGGGAGCATTACAAAATGGCGAATGATAAAAAACCGCCTGTCAAGAGAACCGTTGTTCCTGCAAACAAGGCCAAAACCAAGGCCGCTGCCGGGAAGACAACCACCGGTTCCAATGATGAGCATGTTGTGGAAAAGACCCCGCGGCAGAGGGCTACCGGCAAGCGTCTCCTTGCGGTGCTGTTCTGGCTTATCGCCATCTCTTTTGAAGTAGCGGTTATCCTGCTCTTCAACGGGACCCTCTATATTCCCGGCAATGAGATGGTCTACATGATCGTCGGTATTGCAATTATCCTGATCTTTGTGATCATCGGTTCGCAGCTCTGGAAAAAGGCAAACCGGATCGATCCCGTCTCCAGGAAAAACAAGCTCAAATTCTTTCTCTGGAACCAGATGGGTTTGATCGCTGCTGTCATCGCGTTCTTC
This sequence comes from uncultured Syntrophomonadaceae bacterium, assembly GCA_964585625.1. Taxonomy (GTDB): domain Bacteria; phylum Bacillota; class Dethiobacteria; order DTU022; family DTU022; genus JAAZIN01. The sequence goes on along the minus strand of CAZPET010000267.1, from coordinate 1,023 downwards.
CCGCTGGTCATTCTGCTGCTTCAGAACAAGGAGCTTGATAAGAGGACCAGGCAAACCCTGGCCATTGTTGCCGTGGTTGCTTTCTTGATCGCCGGCGCTTTCTCCATCGACTATAACCCCGTTTCCTCGGAGGATCTCGATCAGGCGAAGTCCGATTCCTATATTCTCAGCGACGGCACGGTCTACTGGACCCGCTGGGGCAAGAAATATCATTTTGATCTTGATTGTTACACTCTGAGCAGGTCGGCTGTGATCTACGAGGGCACGATCGAGGAGGCTTTCGAAGCCAACAGGACCTCCCCGTGCTCTGTCTGCGCCGTGGTCCAGTCCGGTGAAGAAGAATAACTAAGAATCCAAATACTTAATCAAAAAACCTCCGCCGTCAGATCCCCCGGCGGAGGTTTACCATATAGAAATAACCTGTTCAAATATCAGTAATGGAGAACGCGGGGCAGCTTTTTGGCCTGCTCGATCCACTTTGTCACTTCGACTTCGCTGGGCACGCGACGCGTGAGCTTTTTCGACTCATTGACCTCGGCCAGGGTCTTTGCCAGGTTGGACGGATTTCGGCGGGCCAGTTCCGGCACTGTATCTACGCCTGCAGCTTCCAGAAGTTCGGAATACTGAGGTCCGATGCCTTTGACTCTGAATAGGTCTGCATGGTTGGCCCACGTCAATATAAGCTTTTCGGAAACACCGGCTTTTTCTGCCAGTTCCATGCGGCCCTTTTTGGTTGCACAAACCTTCAACAATCCTTCAACTGATCTGACTCCAACTTCTTTAAGTTTGGCTGCGTAAACCTCGCCAATTCCTTCGATTTCTGCAATTCCTGCCATATTTATTTCTCCTTTCCATCTATTCCAAATAGTGAACCTATTAAGGTATCGAGAACATTTTCCTGCTCTGCTGCTTTTTTAGGGGTGGCCTTCTTGGCCGTAGACTTGCTAGCAGTGGTCTTTGTTGCGGCTTTTTTGGCTGTGCCGGTCTTGCTGCTTGTCTCCTTAGCAGCAGTTTTCTTTGCCG
>CAZPET010000266.1:0-2983 GCA_964585625.1 uncultured Syntrophomonadaceae bacterium | reverse complement strand
CTCTCCTTGCTGCGCCTCTCTGTGCAAAAATTTCGGCAAACGCTGCTGATGGTAACCCACGATACGGAGGTGGCCGCCGTGGCGGACCGGATCATTAAAGTTGAAGACGGCGTGGTCAGCAACGGGAGGGTTGAAAAATGAAACATTTTCTAACCCTTATTTTGCGATATATTATCGGACAGAAAGGCCGCTCCCTCCTGGCCGTGGCCGGACTGGTGACGGCGGTGGCACTGATCAGCGCCGCCGGAATCCTCGGTGCCAATATTTCCGCCGGCTACGTCGAGCAGGCGAGAAAAACCAGCGGCAGCTGGCACGCAAACTTCGACATGCTGGAAGAAAGAGAAGCGACAGTAATCGCCGCCCATACCCGGGTCAACCGGGCCGGCATTATCCGCGACCTGGGTATCGCCCGCCCGGCGGAAAACGGGATGGCGATCATTGGAGCGGCATATGATGACACAGCCCTGGAACTGGCCAACATGGCTTTGCTGGAAGGAGAGCTGCCCCGGCAATCTCACGAGATAGCCCTGGAAGAGTGGGCCTTGAAAGAGATAGGCCTGGAAGCCCGGCCGGGCCGGGAAATAACACTGTCCTTTTCCTCTTCTTCCGGGAATGAGACCGGAGAGACAGTCTATACCATATGCGGCATCCTGGCCAACCAGACCCTCTCCCAGATCACCGGCTACGCCCAGGCCGTGGTCGGAGGCGGCACCGGGGAAACTTACCGGGTGCTGGCCGAATTCCGGAAGCAGTACGACCCCCGGGAGGCCGGTGAGTCAATCGCCGCGGTCCTGGGGCTGGAGCAAAACCGGGTCACCTATAATGAATCGCTGCTCCAGGCCCTGGCCGACAGCGGCCAGGAAGTCCTGCACCTCATCCTGGGCCTGATCATCCTGGCCGCCACCGTGGCCGCCATCCATAATATTTTCCATATTGCGGTGCTGGAGCGCATCCGCCAGTACGGCCTGCTGCGGGCCATCGGCACCGGCCCGAAGCAAATCAGGCGCATTGTTCTGGGGGAAGGGCTGCTCCTGGCCCTGGTCGCTATCCCGGTGGGCCTGCTGGCCGGTATCGCCGGCACCAGGGTGATGGTTTCCCTGGCCTCGACCCTGACCGGCAGCTTTACCCGCATGGTCATCCCCTGGTGGACCCTCGCCTGGGCCGGGGCGATCTGCATTGCCGCGGTGCTCATTTCGGCCTGGCGCCCCGCCCGGCTCGCTGCCCGGGTTTCACCCATGGAAGCTCTGCGCGGCACCGCGTCTGTTCTGCCGGAAAGCAAAGTCCCACGGCCCGGCCGCCAGTTGCTGCTGCAAAATATCTTCGGGATAAACGGCATGCTCGCCTGGCGCAACCTGCAGCGGTATCGCCGCCAGTTTAATATAACAGTTTTCTCCCTCTCTCTTTGCGTGGTGCTGGCCATCGTCTTCAGCTACTATGTCGGCGCCGCCCGGCCGGAACTGGTTTTACAGGGACAGTTCCCTGGAGAGTTTGTTCTTTCCACGCGCAGTTTCAACCAGAATGCCGGTTTTTCCGCGGAAGACCTGGAGGCAGTGCGGCGCCTGGGAGGGGTTAGCGAAGTCTTCTCTACCCGCGAAAGCGGGGCCAACCTGCTCCTCCCGGCTGACAAGGTAACCGCAGAATTCAGTGACCTGATGGAGAACACCTTCGGGCAGACATTCCCGCAAAGCGGCACCTATTCATCCTCCACGGGGCTCTACGGTTATTCGGAAAATATCCTGGAGCTGGCCCGGTCTTACCTGGAGACGGGAGTAATCGACCCCGGCCGCCTGGCGGAAGGCGGGGAAGTACTTGTGGTCAACAACACCCGCGGCGGGGGCAAAATCCTACCGGTAACCACCCTGGCCGTGGGCGACGAGATCACCCTGTGCACAGCTGCTTACGACGGCAACCGCATTGTCTTCGGCGAAGAGCAAACCTTTACCGTGGCCGGATTCCTAAACAACCATCCCTTTCCCCAAGAGATGATTACCATCGGGCTGGCTGTAGTCATGCATGAAGACGCCTTCACCGCCTTTACCGGGTCGGACCTTTGCCGGCGCATCGATGTGCGGGTGCTGAAAGAGGCGGACGTTGATCAGATTGATGCCGCCCTGAGAACCATAGCCGGACGCGTCTCCCAGGGACGGGTTATCTCCTACCGGCAGCAGATCCGGGAGATGGAAGAGCAGAAGCGCCAGTTATCGATTTTAATCTTCAGCCTCCTCGGCATGGTCATGCTGATTAGCCTTTTCAGCATCACCAACACCATCAGTACCAACCTGTTGCTGCGGACGCGTGAATTTGGAATCTTGCGGGCTTTGGGCGCGACACGCAAACAGCTGGTCGCTATCCTGCGGATGGAGGGGCTGCTCTACGGCCTGGTCAGCGTGGCCTGGGGCGCCGTTGCCGGCAACCTGCTCGCCTGGGGCACCTACCTCTTTGCTAGAAGTGAAGCCGCCTGGCTGACCTGGTCGCCACCCTGGCAGTCGACCCTGTTGATTTGCGCCGTGGCTATCCTGATCACCCTTCTGGCCACCGTCGCACCCTTAAGGCGGATCACGCGCATGAATGTGATTGATGTAATCCGGCAGGTTTACTGAGAAACACTTCCGACCATCAGCCGGGAGAACGGCGCCGCTAAACATGTTACCAACCGCGGATAATGGCCATCCACCACATCACAATTGCTTCCAGCGGGCGATTATCTGCAGCCGGGCCGGCATCGCCTCTACCGGGAACATGGCGTTGCCGGCGAACATCAGGTGTAATGCCGGAAAGTTGACTATGGCCATGAGGGTTTCATGAGAGCGGATCACCGCCCCCCCCAGAGAGATGTATCGTGCAGGATAGATTAATATGATCTCCAATGTTGAATTTTTGCACCATGCCGTTCAATTACTCGTCTGGATCAGTGTCAATGGAAGCTGCTCTTGTGATCCTTAATCAAAAGTAATACTTACACCCCCCACGTTTTTACACAGAG
>CAZPET010000265.1:0-2998 GCA_964585625.1 uncultured Syntrophomonadaceae bacterium | reverse complement strand
TTTCTGATCACCACGGCCTACGACTTGAATATGGAAAACGAAGCCCGCCAAAGGGAGCTTATCGCCCACTTCACAAAAAAAGGATTGGCCGCCCTGGCTATTCAAACCGGTTATTATGTCCAGGAAATACCGCCTTTTTTTATCAAACTGGCTGCAAAACATGGAATCCCGGTAATTGAGATACCCTTTGAAATAAGCTTTAAAAAACTGACCCGGGGATTGCTGGGAGAATTGATGCGCCGCAATGGTTTTTGGGAAGATGGTGACGCTGATGAAGAGAGCAACCGCTTAAAAACAACTATCCGCCTGAGTCGTGTACTGCTGAACCGTCTAGTGAGCGGCGAGAATCCGGATGATTTTAAAGATGATTTGATTAAGATGCACATTCTGCCGGATGCCGCCTTCTACATATTATCAATCAAGGCGCTTCCGCTTGACACTGCAGAGACCAGGGGCGGGGAGCAGGATGAACCTCTGCTGCTGGAACCTGCCTTGATCCACCTTGTGATCCAGCATAAACTTCCTTTTCTGGCCGGTCCTCTTGACGGGAGCTATGCCCTGTTGCTTCAAGCGGGAAAACAGCCCCCCGAACAGCTCCTGCCCGTTGCCCGCCGGGTGCTGGGCGAGCTAAAGCTTTTTTTTCCGCAATTCAAGTTTATTGCCGGATCCAGCAGCATGCGGTACAACCTGATGACAACCGGCAGCGCCATGGGTGAAGCCAAAAAAACGATGCATGTTGCCGAACTGGATCTGATCGAAACAGGAGAGCTGCTGACCTATGATGACCTGGGACTTTACAAAATTCTGACCGAAGTCCAGAGCAGCGAGCCGCTAAAATCTATTTATCAAGAAACCATTGCTCCGCTGCTGGCCTACGACCGGCGGACCGGAGGGGCGTTGGTGCAAACATTGCGAATTTATTTGAACTGTCTCAATATCAGCCAGGCTTCCCGGGAACTCTTTATTCACCGTCACACGATGAAATACCGCCTCAACCAGATCGAGGAGCTCACAGAAATGCCGCTGGATGTGCCGGGCAATGTTTTCAAGCTGCATCTGGGACTTCTGATCTACGACTACCTGCACGCGCGGGGAACTCTCTAAAGCTCCGTAATGGTAGTAAGGCCTTCCGCTTTACTCGAATGAAAAGCGGTAACGGGTGAGGCCCAGTTCGTCCCGCATCGCCAGCATCTCTTCCTGCAGCTTTCTGCCGACGGGGACCCCTTTCTCTTTCCGTTCCAGCCAGGCCAGGTGCTCTTTCTCTCCGGCGGTGTAAATTCTATCCTGACCGGGAGCTTTCTTTGACGCGCGTAGATCGCGCAAGATTTCACCGGTTCTCTTTTTGAAGGCGGCAAGTTCGGTAAAAGCCTCTATATCGACAGCCATGAAAAAGTGGCCGAGACGGTAGGGAACCTTATCCCCATCCCGGTCAAACCCCGTCAGCCCCTTGAGAAAAGCCCCTCCCTGCAAAGCAGCTGAGAGTATTTCAACCACAGCAGCATAGCCGTAACCCTTGTAACCGGCATTGTCTTCGCCGATACCTCCCAGCGGGGTCAGCGCCGCCTTCCCCTTGACCAGGTCGATCAGGATCTGCTGCGAATCGGTCATGCTGTTCCCCTGTTCATCGATCACCCAGCCGTGGGGGATCTCTTCACCGGCCCGGGCGTAAACTTCAATCCTGCCGCGCTGGGTTACCGATGTGGCACAGTCGAGGAGAAAGGGAAAGGCTTCGTCGGTGGGAAAGCCGAAGGTAAGCGGATTTGTGCCGAGCATGTTTTCCACCCCGAAGGTGGGCGCAATCGAGGGCCGGGCATTGGTCCCGACCATGCCGATCATCCCGTTATCGGCAGCCATTTTCAGGTAGTACCCGCAGATGCCGAAGTGGGTCGAGTTGCGCACCACCACCATCCCCATCCCGTAGCGGCGGGCTTTAACCATGGCCAGCTCCATCGCCTTTTTCGCGATGACCTGTCCCATTCCGTGATGCCCGTCAACAACCGCCGTGGTCGGCCCCTCCCGGACCACCTCGAAATTGGTCACCGGAAACTGGATTCCATCCTTGATCCGGTCGTAATAGATCGTCTTCAGCCGGCCGATGCCGTGCGAATCAATGCCCCACTTGTCGGCAGTAATCAGTACATCGGTACAGATGCGGGCCTCTTTCTCGGGCACACCGACCCCTTCAAAAATATCAGCCATGAAATTTTCCATCGTCTCAAATGCAATCCAAAATATCTTTTCGCCCACAGCAGTATCTCCTTTCGGGGTGGTTGATCAGATTATATATTAAGGTGTTCATCTTTTCGGCATTATTATGGAAAAACCCTTTTGTTACTCGAAGGTAATAAATCTGCAGAAACGGAGAAAATAAAGATAGTACTGCAAGGAGGTGAAGGATGGATGCATTTGGACGACCGGATTGCGATGGAGCCCGGAAGCCCGGCAAGGGGGCAGAGTGTACGCATTGAATACCGCGGCCTGTTGGCTCATAGCGGCGCCGATCAAATCTGGATGCGCTGCGGCTTTGACGGATGGAGTAAAACTGAAGACATTTATATGTCGAGAACACCCCAGGACAGTTTTAGCTGTATCACTGAAGTAAGGGGTACCAGAGAGATGAACTTCTGTTTCAAAGACAGCGCCAACAACTGGGACAACAACAGCGGTCAAAACTGGACGGTCCCGATCAGGTAGAAAGCTTCTCACTTATCAGCCGAACTGAAGCTTAAAGTATAGATAAGGTGTCCGGAAAATGCCGCCGGGCACCTTATCTTTCTACCGAGAATTAAGAAACGGAGGTGAAGCTTATCTTAAACGAAAACTAAAATTTCCCCACCAGTTTACCAATAATAACAGCCAAAAAACACGCTGAACCGACCAAGCTTAGCGTTCCTCCCACCCGGTTTACAAGCTTTTCTTTTTGTATTCCATCAATCCCCATGCCTAACGATAAAAAGAACCAGCCTATAAGACCAACCCATAACATAATTTTGTCCAT
>CAZPET010000264.1:0-3007 GCA_964585625.1 uncultured Syntrophomonadaceae bacterium | reverse complement strand
CAAGATGGGTATTATTTACGGGACGGTGATGAGCGATCCTTACGCGATGGGTTTTGAAAGCTTGAAAGCCCTGGTGGATTTAAAGAAGATGAACAATGCTTCCACCTTTATTGATACGGGGGTGAAAATTACCACCCGGGACAATCTGGAGGAATATGAAATAGAAACGGATACCCAGTAAACGTGGTGTAAACGATAAATGTTTGCTCTGTCAGGCATTAGAAAAAAAAGGGTCCTCTCATATTTGATCACGATCCTGATCCTCGGTTTGACCAGTGTCTTTTCATATTACAATGCTAGGGTTGTTCTGGACAGGCTCAAAGCGATGATCAGCGAGCATGTCTATTTAAACGAGCTCAGCAACGATGCGCATGACCTGGTCATGGAAGTTGAGAAATATCTCTCCACCAAATCTTCGGATACACTGCTGAACTACTACACGCTTTACAGCTCTTTGGAAAGCAAGGCCGGCACTATTTCCCGGGAAACAACGTACGATCAAGATGAATTGATGTTAAAAAATATCGGTAATATGATCGACCATCTACTAGAAGAAACGGATCTCGCGGTAAGGGCGAAAAGGGGACGCATCGGCAGCGAATACGTGGCCCATTTTACAAGAGTGATGGAGATAAATGACCATATCAAGTTTTATATCAACAATTTGCTTCACCGGCGGTTGCTGGAGGGCTCGGAGCAATATACTGCGATCAACAAAAACATGACCTATCTCAGCTATCTGAATGTTCTGGTGATCATTTTTTCGGTTCTGTTCAATATTTTTCTAGCAGTATTATTTGCTTACCGGTTAACAAAACCGATCGTGGAGCTGGCCTACGCGGCGGACAAAATAGCCGCGGGAAACTTTGACATAAAACCGGTGGTCCGGAAAGATGATGACGAGATCAGCATCCTGGCGAACGCGTTTAACAAGATGACTGCCAATATAAAAAGCTATATCGATGAAATAAGGAAAAAGGCCGAAATGGAAACAAGACTAAAAAAACAGGAGATGGAAAACTTGCAGATGAAAAACCTGCTGAAAGAAGCGGAGCTCAAGTCGCTGCAATCACAGATCAACCCGCATTTCCTGTTCAACACTTTAAATACCGCCTCCCAGCTGGCCATGATGGATGGGGCGGATCAGTCATCGGAGTTCATTGAAAATGCAGCCCAGCTGTTCCGCTACAATCTCCGGAAACTGGATGAACCGATCACGCTCGAAGAAGAGATCGATCACGTGATGAAATATATGTATATCATCCAGGTCAGGTTCGGCGACAGGGTAGAATTTCATACCGACATCGATCCGGAACTGCTTGATGTCAAAGTCCCTTGCACTATTATTCAGCCCATCGTTGAAAATGCTTTCATTCACGGGCTATCCAATCTCGATGCCCACGGTATCATCTCGCTGGTGGTGCGGGGAAATCCTGAAAAGATCCTGATTGATGTGACCGACAACGGTGCGGGCATGGATCAAGCCGGGATCAATGCCCTGTTAACCAGCATTGACCCCGCCATGATGAACCGGCATGTTACCGGGTTGGGTGTTTACAACGTGGTCAACCGGCTGAAGCTTTTTTACAATATCGAGGAGAGCCGGGATATCATTGAGATTGAAAGTGAAATCGGCCGGGGAACGAAGGTCACTTTGAAAATTCCGCGTTCTTGAGGGAGGTATGGCCATGATCAAACTTCTGATTGCGGATGATGAACCGATCGTCATCGATTCGATCAGGTTTGTCGTGGAGAAATATGTAGACGGTGTCGAGGTGGTCGGCTCCGCCAGGTCCGGCAGGGAGGCTATTGAAAAAGCCCTGCAGTTGAAACCCGATGTTCTGTTCATGGATATTCATATGCCCGGCATAAATGGGATCGAAGCAATCCGCCATATTCAGGAGCGCAACCGGGACATTATCTTTGTGATCATAACCGCTTATGAATACTTCCAGTATGCCCGGGAGGCCGTCAAGCTGGGTGTCTCCGAGTATCTGCTGAAGCCGATAAATAAGAGTTCAATTATTGAAACACTTCAAGAGACCGGCGCCGTGATCCGCGCCAGGCGGGAACGGATCAAAAAAGAGACAGCCCTGATGGAACAGATCGGCAGGATATTGCCCCACATGGAAGGACAGTTTATCTACTCCCAGCTGTGCCAAAGTAATCTCGTGGAGGACATAGAATTTTACGAAGAAATATTTGAAATGAAGTTAACGAACGGCTACGTGATGGCAGCGCTTCTGGATAACCCGGGGACAATGAGCAGGGAAGAGAGCCTGATCAACAGCTTAAAGAAACAAGAGCTTTATGAAAATTTCTGCATGGCCCTGAAAAGCGTCTCCCCATGCCTTATCGGGCTGCCGTTAATGGACCGGATCGTTGCTTTTATCCCTGCAACCGATCCTGCCGACGTATACGAATTCAGGAACCGTGCCATTGAGATTGCCAAAGCGGTGATGAAGAAAACCGGCAGTGATTACCGGATAGGAATCGGTAGAAGGTATAACCTGGAACATTTTTCTGAATCCTATCAGGAAGCCTGCATGGCCGCCGCCTGCCCCGGCGGCGACAGGATCGCTCATTTCGAAGATATCCGCCTCTATGAGCCGGAGTCGGAGCCTTATCCGCATGCCAGGGAAGAGATGCTTCTGCATAAACTCTTGCTGGGAGATCTCCAGGGAACGCTGGAGCTGTTTGAGGACCTCTATACCTGGCTCTCCCTGAATTACGGGAATGATCATTACCGGATCAAGTCAAAACTGATCGGGCTTTTTCTCTTGACCCGGCGGGCTGTCCCCGGCGCCGGCAACAGATCCGGAGAAAGCGAAAATGATTTTTTGCACCAGCTTTTGAAGAGCGGCAACATTTTCGAATTAAAAATTGATTTCGTTAACTATTTGAAGAGCACCATGAAGGAACTGCAGGAATACCGGAAGAAGGAGCTGAACGGGCTTATCCTTAAAGCGACTCAATATATAGAAGAAAACTACCACGGCAACATCAC
>CAZPET010000263.1:0-3018 GCA_964585625.1 uncultured Syntrophomonadaceae bacterium | reverse complement strand
GGGGCGGCGCATTGACGAGAGCTCTCCGATGGTGGATGCCCGCCTGCCCGACGGCTCCCGGGTGAATGCGATCATCCACCCGCTGTCGCTGCGGGGGCCCGTACTGACCATTCGCAAGTTCGCGGCCATACCCTTCACCTGCGCTGATCTATTGTCGTTTGGGACTGCCTCCCCCAAGATCATGACTTTTCTGGAGCTCTGCGTAAAATCGCGGATCAATATGCTCATCACCGGGGGTACCGACAGCGGTAAAACCACATTTTTGAACGTGATCTCGGAATATATCCCCCCTTCAGAACGGATCATCACCATCGAGGACGCCGCCGAGCTGCAGATGAGGCAGGAACATGTACTGCCCCTGGAAGCCCGCCCTCCCAATATCGAGGGGCAGGGCCAGATTACAATCCGGGACCTGGTGATCAACGCCCTGCGTATGCGCCCGAACCGGATTATTGTCGGCGAGGTGCGCGGAGGTGAGGCGCTGGATATGCTCCAGGCCATGAATACGGGGCATGACGGCTCTATCACCACCCTGCATGCCAACAGCCCGCGTGATGCCCTGGCCCGCCTGGAAACCATGGTTCTGATGGCGGGAATGGACCTGCCCCACCGGGCCATTCGCGAGCAGGTTGCCTCCGCCATCGAGCTGATCGTCCATACGGCGCGTTTTCCCGACGGCAACCGGAAGGTTGTCCAGATCACCGAAGTCCTGGGCATGGAGGGGGACACGATCTTGTTGCAGGATCTTTTTCTTTTCGAAAATAAGGGAATTGACGACACCGGGCGCGTTACCGGGCGGCATTTGGCCACGGGGATCGTCCCCACCTTTATCGAGAAGCTTACGCTCTACGGGGAGACCGTGGACAGGGACCTCTTTTCGAACGCTGTAAAGGTCCGAGGGGAGGCCTAGAGATGTACTGGTTATCCCTGGCGGGAGTCTTTCTCACGGTTGTCTTTCTGCTGCTGGGTTTGCTGGAGCTGCTTTTTGGGGCGCGCCGCGAGATCATGGAGCGGCTCCAGGAGAGCGTGGCGGAAGATAGCCCCGCCGCCCCGGAGTCACAAAAAAGCAGGGGTGTTTTCGGGCTTCTGGGTAAACTGGGCGGAGCAGTGTCGAGGCGTCCCACCGTCCGGTCAAAATTGGAGAAAAAGCTGATGCAGGCCCGCCTTTATATGAGGCCGGAAGAGTTTGTTGGGTTGAGCCTTTTCCTGGGCGCCGTACTGATGCTGGCAGTTTACCAGGCGGCGAGCTCTATTCCGGCGGCGCTGGCGGCGGCTTTCATCGGATACCGGATTCCCGCCATTGCGCTGGAACAGCAGCGTAAAAAGAGGCTGCGTAATTTTGAGAATCAGCTTATTTCGGTTCTATCCACCATTTCCAGCGGATTGCGGGCCGGTTACAGTTTTCCCCAGGCCCTGGAGGTGGTCTACAAGGAGATGCCGGCTCCCGCTTCCGAGGAGTTCGGCCGGGTCCTGCGGGACTACCGCTTGGGGCGCTCCATAGACGAAGCTCTCGGCGAGGCGGTGGAGCGGGTGGAGAGTAAGGAGCTGGAGATGGTGGTAACCGCCATTGCTATCCAGAGGCAGGTGGGCGGTAACCTGGCCGCCTTGCTGGATAAGATCGAGGGAACCCTGCAGGAGCGGATCAACCTGCGGGAGGATATCCGGGCGCTGACCGCCCAGCAGCGCTTTTCCGCTGTGATCATCCTGCTGCTGCCCCCGGTGGTGGCGGCTGTTTTGCTGGTGGCCAATCCTGAATATATTTTAACCCTCTTTAGGGAGCCAATGGGCCTGCTGGCCCTGATCATGGCCCTGGTGCTGCAGGTTATCGGTATCGTGATCATGAACCGGATCTCCAAAATAGAGGTCTAAAGGGGGGGGTGCGTATAGATGATCCCTTTGCTTTACCTGTCGGCTTTTGCGGCTGCTCTCTTTTTTGTGCTTGCTTTTTCCGATATATTCTTCGCCGGGCGCGTCCAGGTAAAAGACAGGCTGGAGCGGGTCAAGTACCTGGATGAAGCGGAGACCGATCCACTGCAGCTGCCATTCACGCAGCGGGTGCTGCTGCCGCTCATAGAATCACTGCAGGAACGGATTCTGCAGTTCGCTCCGGCGGAGCTGCGGCGCACCCTGGAAAAAATGATTCTCTACGCCGGCCGGCCCTGGAACCTGAATTTCAACCTTCTGACGGCTTTCCAGATGGCCCTGGCGATCGTGCTGCCTTTATCCGTCTTCGCCCTTTTCCAGACCCGGGCCGCCGCCGCCCCGCCCGGGGTGGGATTTTACCTGGCGCTCTTTCTGGGCGGTTTTCTTTTACCGCTGGCCCTGGTCAAGATAAAGGCTGACCGGCGCCAGGACGAGATCCGGAAGGCGATGCCCGAGATGCTGGACCTGCTTCTGGTCAGCGTAGAGGCGGGGCAGGGGTTTGACCAGGCCTTGAAGCACGTGGTCGAAAAGCTGCCGGGCGAACTGAGCCGGGAGATGCAGCGTTTCCTGGAAGAGGTCCGCATGGGACGGCCCCGGGTGGAGGCCCTGTGGAGCCTGGCTGAAAGAACCGGGGTGCCCGAACTGCGACTTTTTGTAACTTCGGTAATCCAGGCCGAACAGCGCTGGGGCAATATCGCCGGGGCTGTTGGGGCCCAGGCGGATCTCTTGCGCCGAAAACGGCGCAAGTGGGCGGAAGAGGCGGCTCGCAAGGCCCCGGTGAAGATGCTTTTCCCCCTTATTTTCTTTATTTTCCCCGCCCTGCTGGTGGTATTGCTGGGCCCGGCCCTGTTCATGCTTATCAAGGCCTTCGCTGAAATCGGCCGTTGATCCTGGGGGTAAGGTTGGTATGATTCGGCAGTGCCGGCGGCTTTATCTACTGATCCCGGTTATTCTGCTGGGACCGCTTCTCTTGCTGTGTCCCCCCGTGGCCTCCGGGAGCAGACCGTTCGGCAGGGCGGTTTTGGCGAATGAATCCGGGGCGGGGGAAACGCTTCCTGTCGAGTTGAGCCTGCAGGAAGGCTCTTCCTGGGGATT
>CAZPET010000262.1:0-3026 GCA_964585625.1 uncultured Syntrophomonadaceae bacterium | reverse complement strand
CCGTTCGGGTTGCTCCATTCCGGTGAAATCGTGGGGCACTGGGACACCGGAGCGGTAAAACGGGAGTTGGGATGGGCCCCGGGAACCGGCTTGCCTGATTCATCAAGCAATCCCGGTTTCCAGGGACGGCCGTCCCAGGCGGTCCCCTCAGCGGGCGGTTCCCCTTCTCCGTTCTCCCACCAGACATCTCCGTCACCGGTTAAAAGAACATTGGTAAAGATAGAATTGCGCCGAGTCGTAGCCAGGGCGTTGGGATTGGAATGCGCATTGGTGCCGGGAGCCACCCCGAAAAACCCTGTTTCGGGGTTTACCGCCCAGAGCCGGCCGTCCTCGCCGGGGCGAATCCAGGCGATATCGTCTCCGACGGTCCAGACTTTATAGCCCTGCTCCTGTAGATGCTCCGGCGGGATGAGCATGGCCAGGTTGGTCTTGCCGCAGGCGCTGGGAAAGGCGGCGGCGATATAGTCGATCCTGCCGGCGGGATTCTCGATCCCCATGATCAGCATATGCTCGGCCAGCCACCCTTCGTCACGTCCCAACCAGCTGGCAATGCGAAGGCTGAGGCACTTTTTCCCCAAAAGCACATTGCCGCCGTATCCTGAACTGACACTCCAGATAGTATTGTCTTCGGGAAAATGTAAAATGAGCCTTTTATCCAGGCTGAGGTCGGCCTTGCTGTGCAGCCCCCTGGTAAAATCGTTGCTCTCACCCAGCTGTTCCAGGACATCCCTGCCGGCCCGGGTCATGATCAGCATATTCAAGACTACGTAAATACTGTCCGTCAGTTCTATGCCAATTTTGGTAAAAGGAGAGCCCAGCGGTCCCATGGCGTAGGGGATCACATACATGGTCCTTCCCTTCATCGCTCCCCTGAAATATGCTCCTGCTTTGCGATAAGCCTCTGCAGGCTCCATCCAGTTGTTGGTCGGACCGGCGTCTTCTCTCTTCGAGGTGCAGATATAGGTCAGATGTTCTGTCCGGGCCACATCGTTGGTTGCAGTCCGGTGATAGAGGCAACCGGGCCACTTCTGTTCATTCAATCCGACCATCTCGCCGCTGGCCATGGCTTCTTTTTCCAGGGCTCTTTTCTGATCCTCCGAACCGTCAATCCAGACGATCTCATCGGGTTGGCAAAGAGCCGCCATTTCGGAGATCCACTGCTGCAGTGTTTTGTTCTTAACCATTCCAACACGTCCCTTATTTTTTGTCTATGTTCTAAATATTACCAATATAGGCTAATACATGGCATCCCGGTACACTTGTTTATTTCCTATATGTATATAACAGGAATCGTTTAAAGGTTCCACAGATCGGCAAGATAATAACCGGATAAAATAAATCCTTTTAAGGATTGATTATACTTCATAACAGGGAAAAATAGAAGCCCCAGATCTGCGAGCCCCAGAAAACGACGATAAAATAGGATGCGGCGATAAACGGCCCGAAGGGCAAAGCCGTCTTGCCATTTTTTTTCCTGAAAAAAATCAAAATAATGCCCGCTGCCGCTCCGAGCAGCACCGCCAGAAGAAAGATCAGGAGCAGATCGAGCCAACCGGCCAGAAAACCAAGAACGGCGAGCAGCTTGACATCGCCTCCCCCCATGCCTCCCCGGCTGACCAGGGCGATGAGCAGGGTAATGCCTCCTCCGGCAAGCAGGCCCAAAGCAGCATCAATCCAGGGGCGGGAGGGGTTGATCACCTGCCAGAGCAGAGCCCAGGCGAGGATGATGGCGGTAAAAAGATTGGGGATCTTCTGCCTCTCCAGATCGATCGCCGAAACAATCAGGAGAATGGAAAACAGGGGAAGATATTTTAGCAGATCAAGAGAGAAGCCGAAACGCCAGAAAGCAGCCACAAAGAGGACGGCGCTAAAAAGTTCCACCGCGGTATAACGAAATGAGATCTTCGCTTCGCAGTAGCGGCATCGCCCGCGTAAAAAGATATAACTGAAAACCGGAACCATGTCGGTGGTTTGTAAAGTTGTTTTACAGTGAGGACAGTGCGAACGCGGGCGGATGATGGAGATTCCGGTTTGATAGCGATAGATCACTACATTGTAAAAGCTGCCCAGGACCAGGCCGCAAAGTCCCGCCCACATGTAAAAAAAAACAATCTCAAATTGCACCGGCTTTCATCCTTTCCCTCTGTATATAATTTAACCTGAAGCCATGGCTCCGTTTAGAGTTCGTGGCTTCGCAACCGGGTGAGAAACCCGGGTTACAAATTGTTGCTGAGGTAGTATTCCAGGATCCTTCTATTTCGGTGGAATATGCTTGCAATAAGGGCTACCCGGATATACATCCCGTTTCGCACCTGTCTCCAGTATGCCGCCCGGGGATCGTTGTCAACCTCGGCCGCGATCTCCTTGCGGCGGGGCAGGGGGTGCATGATGATTCCATCCGGTTTCAGGAGATCCAGATGCCGCTGCCCAAAAGAGTAGCGCTCGATATCGATATCCACGTGGTCCCCTTCTTCCTGATCCCATTCATCCTGCAGGCGGGTCATGTAGATGGCGTCCACTTCGGGGATGACCTTTTCAAAATCATCCGTAACTTCGTAAGCTGTTTTCTGGTAATCCAGAAAGGAAATGATGTCCTCACCGATTTGATATTCCGGCGGAGCTACAAAATAAAGTTTCATTTCCTGAAACTGGGTCAGCAGCTTGGCCAGAGAACGGACCGTGCGCCCGCGGCGCAGGTCACCGACAAAGGCAATCTTCTTCTGTGCGATCCCGCCGCGGTGCATGAAGCTGCGCCGCAGGGTATAAATATCAAGCAGCGCCTGGGTCGGATGCTGGTCCTTTCCGGAACCGGCATTGATCACCGGCACCGGGTGATCGGTTTTGTTGAGCAGGTAGGCGATCCTCTCGGCAAAATTGGCCTGCGGGTGGCGCATGATGATCAGATCGAAATAGAGAGAAAATGTGCGCACCGTATCTTCTTCAGATTCCCCTTTTACTTCGGATGAGGTCTTCGGATCGCGGACCTCGGCGCACTTGATCCCCAGCATCTGGCAGGCGCTGTAAAA
>CAZPET010000261.1:0-3027 GCA_964585625.1 uncultured Syntrophomonadaceae bacterium | reverse complement strand
GGCGTGGCCGGGTCGGGGAAAACAACGGTGGCGCTGCACCGGGCTCTCTTTTTACGGCGAAATTACTGCTTCAACCCCGGCGAGCGGATTTTGCTGGTCACATTTAACCGCACCCTGATCAACTATCTGCGGCAGCTATTAAACAAGTTGGAGGAAAAAGATTACTACCGCAACATCTTCTCCAGCGATGAACATACTGTTGATGTCAGAACGGTGGACAGCCTCGCCTATAAATACGGATTTGAACCGGGCGGCGGCAAGACCGGGATTCCCGGAAATAACGAGAAGCACTCTCTTTTGGACGAATGTATTGCCGAGTTAAGAAAACACCTGGATCACCCGATCCTGGATCGTAAAAACGTTCCTTTTCTGCTCAACGAGATCGAGTGGATCAAGGCCTGCAACTACATGGAACTGGAGGAGTATCAGCATGTCGACAGGATCGGCCGGCAGAGCTTTGAGCCTGGGGAAAGCCCGCAGCGGTTGGCGAAGGGCTCTCCCGCCCGGAAAGCGATCTACGAGTTGATGCTGCTTTACACCAAAAAACTGAACGAGCGGGGATACTTCGATTTCCTGGATCGAGCCCTGGCGGCATTGAAGCATGCCGGTATTGAAGAGAAAGATAAGTATACCCATATCATTATCGATGAGGCCCAGGACCTGACCAGGGTGCAGCTGGAGCTTTTAAAGAGGCTCTATGCTCCCCAAAATCACTCTTCGTTTACCGTGATCATGGATACGGCGCAGAGCATCTATCCCCATGCCTGGCTGGTCAAGGGGCGGAGTTTTACCAGCATCGGTTTTGATATGAGCGGCAAGAGCCACATTTTAAACAAAAGCTACCGCAACACCCGGCAGATAGCCCGATCAGCCTATAGCCTGATTCAAGACGATGAAAATATCACCGGCGATGAGAACTATGTCATCCCTTCGGCCATAGACAAGCAGGGTGCCGATCCGGTCTTCCGGAGGCATGAGAATGAAAAAGAAGAAGCCCGTTATGTTTGCGCCAGGATCAAAGAGCTCGCGGCGGGGTCTTACTCCCACAATGATATAGCGGTAATTGCCAGGCTGCATCAGCAGCTTGATTATCTGCAAGGATATCTTACAGACGCGGGCATCCCCTGCTACCGGTCCCGAAGGAAGGGCGACGCCATCGGTGATCATGCCGTCCGCTTGCTGACCCTGCATGCGATAAAAGGGCTTGAATTCAAGGTTGTCTTTATAATCGGTCTTAACGAACGGGTGATGCCCTTTATACCGGGACCGGTCGCCCATGAAGACAGCAAGCTTATAGAATCAAACGAGCGGAAGCTGCTTTATGTAGGGATGACCCGGGCCACGGAGATGCTTTATCTATCCAGCAGCGGAAAGCCTTCTCCCTTTATCGCAGGTATTGATGCCCTGCTGCGCCTGAGCTACCGGGCGAAAATAAAAGGTTTCTACCGGGTTAATCCCGATGATTACCTTTTCCGGGACCGGTTGCATTCCTCATGGTCAAGCGAGGAGAAAGTGAGGCAGTGGATGCTCAAAGAGCTGCTGCACACATACGGCTATCCTTTGTCGTCGATTGATCTTGAATACAAGGTCAGCAGCTTTTCGCGGACCGGCGGCTCGGTTGACATAGTGGTCTATAAGCATAACAGCCGGACTCCGGATATCTTCATTGAAACGAAGGCGCCGGGAGGCGACCTGGCAAGGGGGCTCCGGCAGCTGGAAAGTTACATGAGCCACTGCCGCAGCTGCCGCTACGGAGTTCTGACCGACGGCATCGAGATGCAGGTTATCGATCAGGATTTTTCCGAAGTGGACGATATTCCCGCCCATACTCCCTCGCCGCATATGCGGCAAGTGGAAGAATATTTCTATACAGAGGTGCGGGCTCCCCGGGGACACCGCTTCATCTTTGACGGTGCCTCTCCCGGCACGATCATTGAAACAACGGATGAAGCGGAAAGGGAGTTTGACGCTGCCGATCTGGTCGCAATGCCGGTTTTCCATCGCATTGCCGCGGGAGCCCCCGGCTTCATGAACGATCAGGCCGAGGACTGTTTTTACCTGCCCCGGGAATGGATCAGGGGAGGCGGCAGGCTGTTCATGCTCAAAGTCGAGGGTGACAGCATGACCGGGGTGGATATCAACCACGGCGATTATGTCCTGGTCAGAAAACAGGAGACGGCGGAGAATACCGATATCGTGGTGGCCGCCCTGGGGGAAGAAGCAACCTTGAAGGAATTTATGAAGATCGGCGACCGGGTCTATCTCATTCCCAAGAACAAGAACTACAGCCGCATCGAGGTGGAATCGGAACAGGCCCGGGTGCTGGGCAAGGTTCTCGGCATTATCAAGCTGGACCAAGGGGAAACGGGGTAGTTGCCCACGAGAGTGTGGAGTGGTAGGTTGGAAATAGATGGCTGGCGGGGACGGCCCAGAAATTCAATTAACAAGCGTCAGCAGTAATTGATCAACCAGTTTCCCCTGCTGGTATGATTTTCCTGATGCCTGCGGTATAATAAGAGCGGGGTGGTAAGTTCATGCGGGAAGCGCTGAATAAAATAAAAGAACGACACCTGAAACTCCTCCGGGAGGAGCTGGTCAGGATCCAGGCCGAGTTGATCGGGCTAAACCCCGAAAAGGTAATTCTTTTCGGATCAGCCGCCCGGGATGAACGATCTTTGACCAGTGACCTTGATTTTATTGTAGTGGTTAATAACGGCAGGTTCGGGGAGAGTTTTATTGAACGCAGCGCCCGGGTCCACAGGGCTGTGAAACCCCGGACGGCAGTAGATATTTTGGTTTATACTGTCGAGGAATTCGATGCAATCAAAGAAAAAAACCCTCTGATAAAAATAGCACTGAAGGAGGGGAAGGTATTATATGAAAAAACGGGCTAAAGAAGAAGGCTACCGCTGGTTGGAACAGGCCAAAGCAGATCTACACGGCGCCGCTGTCCTTTATGAAAACAATATTTACCATATGGTCTGCTTCATTTCCCAGCAAACCGCTGAAAAGGCCTTGAAGGCGTAT
>CAZPET010000260.1:0-3050 GCA_964585625.1 uncultured Syntrophomonadaceae bacterium | reverse complement strand
CACCCCCCCCCCGAACCTGGGGTATAGATATTCCCTCTCCCCCGGGGGGAGAGGGCCAGGGAGAGGGGGAAGAGGATAAGCAACCGTAAAGGAGTGGTCTTGTGCCCATAGAGCTAATCAATGCCGCAGGGAGCCATTATGATATAGGTTATACCGTGGGCCGGGCGGCGCGGCGCCCGCTGCATTACGCGGTCAACTCGTACAAAGCCATCATGAAAGAAGAAGGGTGGACCGGCGCCTGGACACTCCCCGGGAATTACCTGCAAGCTGCCCGGGAAGCATTTCCGCATTTTGTTGAAGAGATCGAGGGCATGGCCGCCGGCGCGGGCTTAAATTTTGAGGAGCTCTTTTTTTTAAACTCCCTGGAAGAGGCGCTCGATCCGGCCGCGCCGCCCGCCTGTACCGGCATAGCCCTATCATCGGAAGGCTTTGTCTGCCTCGGTCATAACGAAGACTGGTATCACAGCGACAGCAAATCTGTAATCGTAATCCGGGCAAAACCGAAGGGGAAGCCCTCTTTCATCACGATCACGGCGGCCCCTTTTCTTGCCGCCGTGGGGATGAACGAGGCGGGGATTGCCCAGGGGGTAAACAGCGTTTCGTCAGCAGATAACGGACCCGGCATCCCGCGGGTGCTGCTCTCCAGGGCTGTTCTTGAAGCGGAAAATATTGAAGAGGCCGTTACCCTGGCCACGCCGGAGAACCGCGCCGGGGGCTACAACCACCTCCTGGCATCACGAGACGGCCGGATCGGTTACCTGGAGACATCGGCCCGCACACACTGCTATGTGCCCGGTGATAAGCTGACCTATCATACCAATCATTATCTTGCGCCGGAGATGCTTCACCTTGAACAGGAGGTCTCTCCGGGAACGGTGAAGCGCCTTGAACGGCTGAACGAACTGGCAGAAGGTCTTGCAGAAAGCAGTGAGCCCGGCCGGGCAATCGCCGGGGCGCTGCGGGATCACCGCTACGCTCCGTTGTCCATCTGCCGGCACCCGGAAGACGATCGCGCGGCGGGCGAGGGGACCATCTTTTCGGTGATCTTCGACCTGAAGGAGCTCTCCGCCGCGGTGGCGATCGGCAACCCCTGCGCCAACCGCTACGAGCGGTGCGCCTTATAAAGAATAAAATCAGTAAAACCGGCCGGCCTCCGGCCTTGAAAATAGCCGGGCGGCTCCGAAGCCGTTCCTGAAGGAGGGTGTCACGTGAGTCAAGGATTGGAGCAAATCAACCGGATTATCGCTGCAGAAAAAGAAGCTCTGATCGGTTTAAGCCGCGAAATCCACAGCCATCCCGAACTGGGGGACCAGGAATTCTATGCTGTGCAGATCCTTTGTGACTATCTTGCAGCAAAAGGTTTTGCGGTGGAGAAAGAGCTCGCCGACCAGAAGACCGCTTTTATCGCCACCCGCCGCAGCGGAGCAGGCGAGGAAGGCTGCCATATCGCTTTCTGCGCCGAGTATGATGCCCTTCCGGAGATCGGGCACGCCTGCGGCCATAACCTGATCGCCGCCGCCAGCATCGCTGCAGCAGTAGCCCTGGCTGGAACGTTACCCGGGGTTCCCTTTACGGTTTCAGTTATCGGCACCCCGAATGAAGAGGGGCGGGGGGGGAAGATAGACCTGGTCAGGGCCGGGATCTTCGAACGGGTTGACCTGGCGATGATCTTTCATCCCGACTATCTCACCAGCATTAATTATCCCAGCCAGGCTTGCCGCACATTTTCTTTTACCTTTCATGGACAAAATGCCCATGCTTCCGGTAACCCGTGGGATGGCCGGAATGCGCTTGATGGGGTAATTCTTACCTTTAACGGGATCAATGCATTAAGAGAACATCTGCGCGACGATGCGCGCATTCACGGGATTATCACTGATGGAGGACAGGCAATCAATGTGATCCCCGACCGCGCTTCTGCTGAGTTTTGCATCCGTTCAATCGACAATCATTATCTTGATGAAGTGGTGAAGAAGGCGCTTAACTGTGCGCATGGTGCGGCGCTGGCTTCAGGCACCGAATTAACTGTTAGCGAGACGGAATACCCTTATGACGCCATGTTAAACAACCGGGTTATGAACGAGCTTTTTTGGGAGAGCCTGCACGAAGTCAGCGGTACCGTATGGATCGAGCAGGAGGTGGGGCTGGGTTCAACGGATATGGGTAATGTCAGCCTGGTAGTACCGTCGATCCAGCCCAACATCGCCATTACCAACCAGAAAATTCCGGTGCACACCATTGAATTTGCCAGGCTTTGTGATACCCCGAAGGCATACGAAACAATGCTTATCGTTGCGAAAGCCATGGCCCTGACCGGATTTAAAGTGCTCCATGATCCCTCCTTGCTTAAACGGATTAACGAAGAATTTCTGGAGAGCACCAGATCAATAAAGCGAACGGGGTGAACGCCCGTGCAGAACTTTAACGAGAGAATTAAGCAGCAGCTTGATGAAGTGGAGATCATTTCTCTGGTCAGCGAACTGATTGCCATCCCCAGCTACCGGGGAATTGAGAAGCAGGAGACCCGGGTAGCCGAATATCTCGATCGTTTTTTTAAAAGGGAAGGGATCAGCTCTGAGGTGATTCCGATCAAGGACGGCCGCTGCAATGTCGTGGCCAGGCTGCCCGGCAGCGGCGGCGGCCGCACCTTTCTGTTGAACAGCCATCTCGATACGGTTCCTCCGTATGATATGGCCGGGCCATGCGTTCCGCGTGTAGAAGGCGGGCGGATTTACGGGCGGGGAGCGGTTGATACAAAGGGAGTTCTTGCCTGCATGGCCGTCGCCGTGGCTGCGCTGAGCCGGGCCGGCATCATCCTGAAGGGTGATCTGATTTTCACCGGAGTGATCGACGAAGAAGACGGCAGCGCCGGCAGCATCGACCTGGTCAAGAAGGGCTTGCAGGCGGACGGCGCCATAGTCGGCGAGCCGACCGGGTTTGATCTCTGCCTCGGGCAGAGGGGCCTGGAGTGGCTGGAGTTTCGTTTTCAGGGCGCCACCGTGCACGGGGGCAACCGGGCCGGCGCGCCGAATGCCATCCGGATGGCGGCG
>CAZPET010000259.1:0-3052 GCA_964585625.1 uncultured Syntrophomonadaceae bacterium | reverse complement strand
GAAAAATATTCCATTGATGCGGGGTATGAAGATGACTACCGAAAACCAAACTTTTGCTGAAAAGTTTGACCTGCTGGGTTGCATTCAGTGCGGGCGGTGTACCGGCGGTTGCCCGGTGACGGTGCGAACGAATTTGAATGTGCGCCGTTTCGTCTACGACGCTTACAATGAAGAGCTGCTGGACGAACTTTCCAGGCTGGCGGAAATCTGGGACTGCACCGGCTGTCATACCTGCGCGGTCCGCTGCCCGAAAGGGCTGAAGCCGCTGGAGGTATTGATCGGCCTGCGTTCGCTTGTTGTCGAAAGCGGTAAAACCCAGCCCACAGTGCGGGATGCCCTCGAATCTACTTTTCGGGAAGGGAATCCCTGGGAAAAGCCGAGAGCAACCCGCGGCGATTGGATGGAAGGGTTAAATGTAAAGATTGCCCAGCCTGATCAGGCGGTAGAAAACCTCTTCTATGTCTGCTGTACGATTGCTTACGATCCGCGTGTCCAGATCATTGCACAAAACATGGTCCGCCTGTTGGAAAAAGCGGGTGTAGATTACGCTTTTCTCGGCGAAGACGAGTCTTGCTGCGGCAGCGAGGTTTTTACCCTTGGAGAAGAGGGCCTTTTTGAAATGATTGTCGAAGACAATACCGAACTGCTTAATGAATACCAGGCTGAGCGGATCGTAGCCCTCTCACCGCATTGTTTTACCACTTTCAAGACCCACTACCCCGATTTGAACAAGCCGGTACTCCATTACACAGAGCTGCTGGCGGAGCTGCTGGAGCAGGGCAAACTGGTTTTCAAAAACAGCCTCACCAAAAAGATTGTTTTTCATGACCCCTGCTACCTCGGCAAGCAGAGCGGCGTCTTTGACGAACCCCGCCGCCTGCTGAAAGCTGTTGAAGGGGTGGATCTGCTTGAATTTGAGCGGGCCCGCGAGCGCAGCCTCTGCTGTGAAGGCGGGGGCGGGAAAATGTGGGTGGAATCGGAATCGAAAAAGGAGCGCCTGGCCGAGACGCGAATTAAAGATGCCCATGCTCTCGGGGCGGATGTTGTGGCGGTAGCCTGCCCCTTCTGCGTCCTCACCCTGGAAGATGCCGTGAAAGCGCTGGGATACGAGGAGGAGATGCGGGTGGCTGAAATCATGGAGCTTTTGGGTGAGCTGGACATAGAGCAGGAAAAAACAAATTCCGCTTAGGAGGTGGAGGATTAAATGAAAATATTTACCTGCATCAAGTATGTGCCCGATACTTCGGAAGCGGAGGTTAAACTCAACCCGGAGGGCACGGCGGTTGACAGCAGCCGTTTCTCCTTTGATATCAACGATGCCGACAACTACGCGGTGGAAGAATCTGTTTTGATCAAAGAGAAACACGAAGGCAGCGTTACCGTGGTCTCTATCGGGCCGAAGCAATCGGACGTGATGATCCGCATGGCCATGGCCAAAGGCTGTGACAGCGCCATCCGGATCGAGGACGAGCGCATTGCCGCTTACGACCCCCTGATGGTGGCCCGGGTCCTCGCCGGGGCGATCAAAGGCCAGGATTTTGACCTGGTCCTTACCGGCTGCATGGCCAATGACTACGGCCAGGCGGTCACCGGGGTGGCCCTGGCTGAAATTTTAGGTGTTCCCCACGCCGCTTATGTCAAAAAAGTGGAGATCGAAGACGGCAAGGTCAGGGCGCACCGCGAACTTGAGGGCGGGCTGATGGAAGTGATCGAGATAACACTTCCCGCAGTCTTGACCATCCAGACCGGGATCAACGAACCCCGTTACGCCCCCATCCGCGGCATCCGCGAAGCCCAGAAAAAAGAGCTTAAAGTAGTCAACCTGGACGATCTGGGTGTTGCTGCCGGAGATGTTGACGCCGATGCGTCCCGGATCATTCTGGAAAAACTCTATATCCCCGTAGTTGAATCGAAAGCTGAAATAATCGAGGGCGACCCCGACGAGAAGGCCGAGAAGTTGGCTTCGATTCTGGTTAAAGGAGGTCTGGTCTAAATGGGTAACGTCTTGTTGCTGGCGGAACACCGCCGGGGAGAGTTACGGGATATTACTTTTGAAATGCTGGCGCTGGCCCCTTCTGTAGCCGGAGCCTTGGGCGGCGAAGTGATGGTTCTGCTGCTCGGCAGCGGTGTCGACAAAATGGCCGAGAAAATTGCCGCTTACGGAGTCAAAGTTCTGGCAGTGGATGACCCCCTGTTTGCCGACTACAACTCCGACAAGTACCAGAAAGTGCTTTCGGCTTTGATCGATGACTCCAAGCCGCAGCTGGTCATGCTCGGGCAGACCGCCCAGGGCGTGGACCTGGCCCCGGCGCTGGCGGTGGAGAAAAACCTGCCCTTTGTGCCCGATATCGTGGGCCTGGATGTGGAAGACGGTGTCCTAAAAGCCACCAGGCAGATCTATTCGGGCAAGGTCAATGCCCAGATCGCTTTCAAGCCGGCCGATACCTGCCTGGTCACGGTCCGCGAGGCCGCCTTTGAGGCCCCGGAACCGGCCGCTGCGGGCACAGTGGAGAAGATCGAGTCACCGTTGAAAGAAGATCTAGATTACCGCAAGTTCGTGGAATATATCGAGGCCGTGGTCGGCGATGTCGATATCACCCAGTCCGAGATCCTGGTCGGGATCGGGCGCGGGCTGAAAGAAGATAAGAACCTGCCTGTCGCGGAGGAACTGGCGAAGTTGATCAAGGCCGACCTCTGCGGATCGCGCGCCGCCTGCGATGCCGGCTGGCTGCCCACTGACCGCCAGGTCGGCACCTCGGGCAAAACGGTCAAGCCGAAGCTTTATCTCTGCATGGGCATCTCCGGAGCCTTCCAGCATATTGCCGGGATCAAGGGCGCCAAAACGATCGTGGCGATCAACAAGGACCCCAATGCGCCGATCTTTGCGGTGGCGCATTACGCCATTGTTGATGACCTGCATAAAGTTGTGCCGAAGCTGACCGAAAAATTGAAGGAGCTGAAGGGATAGCGCCGCTGCCTGAAGAGAGCCTTCAGCAGGGCTGAATCTCTGTGGGAGGATGAATAACCAGATGACGGAAAAACCGAAACTGGG
>CAZPET010000258.1:0-3055 GCA_964585625.1 uncultured Syntrophomonadaceae bacterium | reverse complement strand
CTGAAAGGTTCAGCTCCACGCCCTTGTCCTTGCAGATGGCCACATACTCTTTCAATTCCCGGGTGGTATGCCGGAAAGCACCGTATGTTTCGTCCACACGGTTGATAAAGGCACCCTCTTTTTCGGCTGTCTCCAGAAGCGCTTTCAGGGCTTCGGCAGAGTTGACAGTCGGCACCTCGAGACGGTAATGGCAGCCGTCAGGGAAGGTCTTGCCCGACGTGGGCAGATCATATCCGTCCCCGGAGGGAAGATCAAGACCGGCTAAAAAATCCCTTGTACTTTGGAACAACAATTGTGAACACCATCCTTATCTAAAATTATTGTGCGTCCTGTATAACTCTATTGCAATTGATATGCCAACTTCTAAACCATGTGAATAAACCGATTCCGACAAGTCCAGAGAGAAACTTTTCAATTTGAAACCAACATCGTTCAAATATAAAGGCCGGCATGGAAATGCCTATTCCTCTTCGTGCTCTTCTATGGCCTCCTGGGGGCAAAGGCTAGCGCAAAGACCGCACCGGGCACACTTGTCAGGATCGATAGATGCTACATCTTCTTCCGTTATCGAGATAGCTTCTTCGGAGCAGGTATCCAGACATGCTCCGCAACCGATGCAGATATCTTGATTAACCTTGAACAAGGCCATGGCCATACCTCCGTTTATTTTCGATGTGCCTTTAAAGGAGGAGCATACGCCCAGACCAGCTTCAGGGGCACATCTCCTGTATTGATGATGGTATGCTTGACTCCCGGCGGAGAATAAATAGCCGAACCGGCAGTTAAGGGATATTCCTTGTCACCCATAACCAGCTTTCCTTCTCCCTGGATGATGAACATGGCTTCTTCTTCATCCTCGTGGCCGTGAAGTGGAATGCAACTGCCCACTTCAGTGGTATTCACACCCATGGAGATCCGGGTGGCGCCGGTGGTATGCTCGGAAATCAAAATCTTTGACACCCGGGGCGGATCTCGCCTTTCCCCTGCTATTTCACTTTCATGGACGACTACTTTACTCATTTGATGCTGCCTCCCGATAGTTATTTTTATCCTCCTTGCAGATAAGGAGCTATCAATACACGGTCGCCGTCCTGGAGAATGTGGGTTAGATCGCGCAACCTGCGGTTAACCACTACCATGCCGACCTCCTGCGGATCAATATTCAGGATATTCAGGAGTTCACTCACCGGCAGAGGCTCCTTGCAAGCCAGCTGCCTGCGGCGATTTTTTTCTCCGGCCAGCAATCCATGCAATTCAACCGAGATGTTGATAATGGTCAACACTCCATCAATCAAATTCATACAGGCGGGCCATTTCATCCGGCTCCACGTCAAAAACAGTGTTGTGAGGCGGGAGAGGCTCTGTGGTAAAGATTTCAGGTAGGCGATCATGTTCAGGGCCAAAACCCTCCCGGCGGTTGAAGGACCACTCTATTTTCAGCAGCTCCTCACCCATTTTCCACAACTTGGTGCTGTCCATATTCCAGCCGTACATGGAATTCAGCATATCCACCATCAGTTCCGGATCGGCCAGCAGCGGCGGGCGCGCAAAGATACAGAAGCCCAGAGCATCAAGGACCGCCACCCTTAGCTGTAATTTCCGGGAAAGCTCCACCTGCCCCGTAGTTTTCAGGGGATCGGTGGTGGCCCGGTCGCCAAAAGCATTGCCTGCGGTATGGTCCGCCCCCATCGCTGAAGTAGCGTAGGTGACCCCGTTCCCTTTCAGGGCCCTGGGATCATAGGCTGGAAAAGCCTGCCCCTTGCTGACGGGAATACGCTTAACACCCAGCACCTGTCCTGCAATCAGGGCGCCGTTGCCGATCACTTTTCCCAGAAGGGTGGCTTCCCGCACTTCTTCAAGCAGCTTCAAGGCCCCCTCAAGATCGCCGAAAGAAGCCAGGCCCGCTTCCATGGCCACCCCCATCGCCGCCCCGGTCTCGATGGTGTCGATCCCGATATCGTTACACACATAATTGAGCAGGGCAACATCATCGATGCAGGCAAAACCGCAGTTCGAACCCAGCAGTCCCAGAGTTTCGTACTGCAGATTGGCCACGATCGCTTTTCCGTCGGGACCGGGAATTACGTTGCTGCAGCAGATAACGCAACCGGGCATGCAGCGCTTGCCCGACCGGCCTTCTCCGCCGCGCTCCCGGATCAGGTCGCGCAGCGCTTCGCCGGATATCGATTCTGCTCCTTCAAAACTGCCCTGGCTGAAGTTGCGCGTTGGCAGGCAGCCGATCTCGTTGACCACCTTTACGATAGCGGTTGTGCCAAACTCGCGAAAGGTTTTACCTGTTTTCGGGTTTTCTATCAATAGCCGGTTTAGCTTGCGCGAGGTCTGGATAAACTTGCTCTTATCCACGGAAACACGCTGCATCCCCTCGGGCGACTCGATTACCACGGCCAGCAATCCTTTTGAGCCCATGACGGCTCCCAGTCCCCCTCGCGCGGCAAAACGAAGCTGGAAATCGGGATCGCTGACCACAACTGAAGCCGACCGTAATTTATTCATACCTGCAGGCCCGACACAGATCACCGAGATGGCATCGCCCCATTTTTCACGCAGCCGGTCCATCAAGGCATAGATGCCTTTTTCTTGAAAATCAATTTCCAGCAGCCGGTAATCTTTATTTTTCCCCAGGAACAGGATGTAACGACCGCCTGCAGCCGGCTCTCCTTCAATAACCAGGGCCCGGATACCGCTGCGGGCCAGGTATCCCCCCGCGGTCCCGCCGGAGTTGGCTTCCTTGATGCGTTGGGTCAAAGGACTTTTCGCGCCCACCGAGATCCTGCCCGAGCTGGAGGCGCCGGTCCCGCCCAGCAGGCCGGGCGCTAAAACCAGTTTGTTGTTCTTCCCCAGGGGATCGCATCCCGGCGGTACTTCGTGATAGACCAGAGCCGAAGTGAGCGCCCTTCCTCCCAGGCCGGCATATTGAACAGGGACCTTCTCTCTGCTAATCAACTGTGTGCTCATATTAACGCGGACTAGATAATCCAAAATATCGCCTCCTCAAAAAGTATCACGTTAAAAATCAAAAGATATCCCGGCGCCA
>CAZPET010000257.1:0-3079 GCA_964585625.1 uncultured Syntrophomonadaceae bacterium | reverse complement strand
TAGGCCAGGTCAATTTCACCCTGCTCCTCAAAAATTTTACCCTGTTTTTCATCCATGATCTGCCCGGCCAAAGCTTCGGTATCCTGGGGATCCAGGGGCGGGCTGTCCAGAGGAACCAGCTCGCCTTGCAGCCGCAGTATCGGCGGCAGGCCTACTGAAAGATGCAGGTCTGAAGCCTTTTGATCAACCGCCGCCTGCAGAAGAGGGGTAATCTGCCATTCCATATTCGCTCACTCCGATGTTTAATCTATCATGCTTGCTATATCTAGAGATACTCACCCTCAGAAAAGCGCGCCATAACCTCAACCCGGTGGAGAGCTTCGGCGGAAACTTCAGCCGAACCCGAAGACCCGGTCACCAGAGCCGCATTTTCCAGAACAGAGGGCGCACTCTCGGGAATGGTGTAGCTGTATGAAAATTTCACCGCACGGCCTATACCGAGGTTGCCGATGGTGTTGCACCAGAACTTGCCAAACAGCGGGGCCGTGACCTTGACTCCGCCAAGCGCAACCGTGCCGGTGTTGGTAATGGTAAAACGAAAAGTGATCATCTCGCCCGCCCGGGCCGAGGCCGGGCCGCCCAGCTCAATGTTGATCTCGGGTTTGGCGATAGCGATAACATCCATATCAAAGCTGTCGCAGGCGGCAACCTCGATGTCACCGTAGCGGCCGGTGACCGTGGTTTCCGTTCGGACCGTTCCGGAAAGCCCTTCGTGGATCACCGCCTCCATGCTGAAGTTTGACATCCCGCCCGCGGCAAGATCGCCGATGGTATAGGTCCACCCTTCCCCGAGCAGCGGATCGGTTACCGTGACCTCGCTCAGGGGAACATTGCCGGTATTGATCACGATAAACTGGTAATCGACGGTCTCTCCGAGCTCCGCCCGCGGCGGGCCGCTCTTCTCGATGGTCAGGGCAGGCTGAGCAACCTGAAAAGTAATGCTGCTCTGCGCGGTAACGCTTGTCGAACCGAAGCGGGCGGAGGCGGTAAAGAGCGCTTCCAGGGTTGTCTCTTCGGTCTGTGGGGCGGTAAGTTCGGCGCTAAACTGCTCTCTCTGTCCCGGAGCAAGCCGGTCGATGAGGTGGCTCCACTGCGCATCAAAATGCGGCGCTGTAATCTCAAGATCACTCAGCGTCGCCGTCCCGCTGTTGGCCACGGCAAATCTGAGCACCACCGTTTCTCCGGCGCAGATCAGCTCGGGCCCGCTGCTTTCCAGCTGCAGAGCAGGCTCCGGAGCAGCAGGGGCAACGGCTTCGTCCGTGGCCGGAAGCTCAAATGAATCAGCGCCGGCTTCCTCCACAGCCGGAAATGCAAATGTGGGTGTAGCAGCGGGTTCGACCACCTGGAGCTCGTCGATGCCGGAGGCGCTGTAAGCTACTCTGGCCACCTCTGCGACAGTGGTCTCGCCGTTTTCAATGCGGCGCAGGCCTTCCTGCAGCAGGGGAACCATCCCCTGCTCGAACGCCTTTTCGCGCAATTCTTCAGCCGAAGCTCTCTTCAGGATCAGGTGGGCCAGGTCCCGGTTCACCGGCATCATCTCGTGGATGGCAAAGCGTCCGCGGTAGCCGGTCTCGTTGCAGTGCCGGCAGCCTTTACCGTGCAGCAGCGTCTCCGGCGCCTCCTTGCCGAAAGCGTTGCGGAAGATGGCCTGCTCCTGGACAGAAAGCCGGTAGTTTTCGCGGCAATGACTGCAGATCTTGCGCACCAACCGCTGGGCGACCACGCCGACCAGTGACGAGGTAATCAGGTAGCTGTCGACGCCCATATCGAGAAGCCGGGAGATCGTCGAGCAGGCATCATTGGTATGTAGCGTGCTCAAAACCAGGTGCCCGGTAAGGGCGGCGCGGGTAGCCATCTCGGCAGTCTCGAGGTCGCGGATCTCTCCGATCATGATCACGTTGGGATCCTGACGCAGGATGCTGCGGAGGGCATTGGCAAAAGTAAGATTGATCCGGGGGTTAACCTGGACCTGGTTGATCCCGTCAAGCCGGTATTCGACCGGATCTTCAACGGTAATGATATTCTCTTCGGCCCGGTTGAGGTAATTCAGAGCCGAGTAGAGAGTCGTGGTCTTGCCGCTGCCGGTAGGCCCGGTGACCAGGATCATGCCGGTATGGCTGAGTAAAAAATTAAGGAAGGTTCGGTAGTTGTTTTCGGAGAAACCGAGCTTGTCCAGCGGCAGGATAACCCTTTCCCGGTCAAGAATCCGGATAACTACTTTTTCACCGTGGATCGTGGGCATCGTCGAAACACGCATGTTGACATCTCTCAACCCCACCTGGATGGTGATCCGGCCGTCCTGCGGCATCCTCCGTTCAGCAATATCGAGATTGGCCATGATCTTGATCCGCGAAACAAGAAGCGGCTGTGTATCTTTAGGCGGAGTCATCAGGTCATGCAAAATACCGTCGATGCGCATGCGCACGCGGACCCCTTTGTCCAGAGGCTCAATATGGATATCGCTGGCCCCTTCGCTGACCGCCTGGTGAATCAGCGAATTGACTACCCGGACAATGGGCGCCTCCTCTACCAGGGCCCGCAGCTGGGCAATCTCATCGTCGCTGTGCTCCTTGGCGGCAGAATCTTCTGAAAGAGTTTCGGCCAGGCTAAAAAGCTGCTCGATCGTGTGGATAATCGAACTTTCTGAAGCGAGCACCGGATCTGCTTTAAGCCCGGTTAGCATTTCAACATCGTCTATGGCGATAATGTTCATCGGATCAGCCATCGCCAGCTTCAATGTATTACCCTGTTTCTCGATCGGAATGACCAGGTGGCGCTTGGCCAGGTACAGCGGAATCGATGTGGCCACTTCAGGATTGATGTTGTAGTTGTAAAGATTAACCTGGGGCAGCCCCAGCTGCTGTTCTAGAATTTCCACCAGCGTATCTTCCGTGATCAAACTCTTTTCAATTAACAACTGGCCGATGCGCTTGTGGCTGGAGGCCTGTTCAGTCATGGTTTCCTGGAGTTGCTGTTCTGTAATCACGCCGGCTTCAACGAGGACATCTCCCAACCGTTTTCTGGCGAAACTTCCCATATCCTTTTCCCCCCCGGCGAATATGGTAAAAACATTCTTGAT
>CAZPET010000256.1:0-3082 GCA_964585625.1 uncultured Syntrophomonadaceae bacterium | reverse complement strand
AGACAGTGTTTACACCTGAAGAATTTGACGAAATTCACCTGATGATTAAAAACACGGTTCTGGATTTTGTTGAGAATGAAGTTATTACAAAGGTGGAGGAGATCGAAGAGAAAAAAGAAGGGGTAACCATCGGTCTACTCCGCAAAGCCGGCGAACTTGGGCTGCGGAGTAGTGACATTCCCGAAGAGTACGGCGGTGAAGAAGCAGACAAGATTTCCACGATGCTGATAACCGAGTGTGTTTCCGGCGGCGGTTCATTCGCCACTGCTTTCGGAGCGCATACGGGTATTGGAACCCTGCCCATTGTTTTCTTCGGCACGGAAGAGCAGAAGAAAAAGTATCTGCCGGGGCTGGCGACGGGTGAATTGATTGCCGCTTATGCTTTAACCGAGCCGGAAGCCGGTTCCGATGCGATGAACAGTAAAACTCTCGCCACTCTCTCTGAAGACGGTAAATATTATACTTTAACCGGGGAGAAGACCTTTATCACCAATGCGGCCTGGGCGGATGTAATTATTACTTATGCAAAGATTGATGGAGAGAAATTTACTGCTTTCATCGTTGATGCAGATTCTGAAGGGGTTACCCTTGGTGCGGAAGAGAAAAAGATGGGGATTCACGGATCTTCGACCCGCAGTGTTATTTTGGAAAATGTAAAGGTGCCGGTTGAGAATATGCTCTGGAAGGAAGGCAAGGGGCACCAGGTTGCTTTTAATATCCTCAACATCGGCCGGTTCAAGCTTGGCGCCGGTTGTGTCGGCGGCTGCAAGAGAAGTATCGAAGGCGCTGCTGAATATGCCCTGGAGCGGATCCAGTTCAAGCAGCCGATTGCCAATTTTAACCTGACCAAGTACAAGATCGCCCAGATGGCGATGCTGATCTATACTACCGAGAGCCTGGTCTACCGGCTCGGCGGCATGATTGACAAGAAATTAGAAGAGGTGGCGGCCGAAGGTGGAGATGGTGCCAGTATCGTAGGAGCAATTCAGGAGTACGCCATTGAGTGCTCGATCTCCAAGGTTTACTGTTCGGAAGCCCTGGACTATGTAGTCGATGAAGCGGTACAAATTTTTGGCGGTTACGGTTACTGCGAGGAATACCCGGTCGAACGGGCTTACCGCGACAGCCGCATTAACCGCATTTTCGAGGGAACCAACGAGGTCAACCGGATGCTGATCCCGGGCACATTGATCCGGAAAGCTCTTAAAGGCGAAGTGCCTTTCATGGATGCGGTTTTCGGGTTGGGCGAAGAGCTGAAGAAGCTCAGGGATGCGGAAGAGCCTGCCGAAAGCCTGGCCCGGGAAGACTTCATTTTGAACAAGATGAAGAAGCTCTTCCTCATGGCATCCGGAAATGCCGCCCAGAAATTCAGTGAAGCGCTGACCAACGAACAGGAGATCCTGGTCCGGCTGGCGGATATGGCCATGGAAATATTTGCCGTTGAAAGCGCCCTCCTGCGGACAAAGAAGATTATCGCGGACAAAGGAGAAGAAGCGGCGCGGCTTCCGCTGATCATGACCCAGGTTTTGGTCAATGACATGGTTCCCAAGCTTGAAAGTTGGGCAAAGGAGATTCTCGCCGGAACGCTGGAAGGCGATACTCTGGCCAAGACCCTAAACGGGATGAGCATTTTAACCAACCCCAGGCCGATCAATACCTATACGCTGCGCCGGGAAATTGCCGACGCAGTTTACGAAGGGAAGAGGTATTTCCTGGATCGCCGTTAATATCAAACAGTTTTTACTGGCAAAAGGGGCTGTCCCATTAAATGGGGCAGCCCCTGATTTATCGAAGAAACTTTAATAGTGCAAACTTGTACCTGGTTACAACGCCCGCTCCACCCGTCCTGTTTTAAGGCAGCGGGTGCACACGTTGATGCGCCGCGGAGTTCCCTCAACCAGCGCTTTTACCTTATGAATGTTTGGACGCCACAGCCGTTTCGTTTTGATATGTGAATGGCTGATTTGAAACCCCCTAACCTTACTTTTACCGCAAATCTGGCATGTTTTGGCCACAGTTTATCTCATCCTCCCGGCTCATAAATGCTAATACTAAATGTGCGCGTCATTATTTTAGCATATTTCCAGACCAATCTCAATAATTAAATCCCTATTCTCTTTTCAGGGATAATCTTTAAAAATAAAAATTAGCAAATATATCCTTTGGTAAAGCAGGGTGT
The DNA here is from genome assembly GCA_964585625.1 of uncultured Syntrophomonadaceae bacterium. Taxonomy (GTDB): domain Bacteria; phylum Bacillota; class Dethiobacteria; order DTU022; family DTU022; genus JAAZIN01. Next base: position 903 of record CAZPET010000256.1, on the reverse strand, counting down.
TGTTTATAAATGAAACAAAATAATATTTTTATTGAAAACAATACTAAGCATAATTAACCGCCGGCATGCCAAACTAAGATTGCATTAACGACAAGGAGGTGAAAATGAATGCCGCGGAGACCAAATCGTATTGTGGTCAGGGAAGCAGCTCAGGCTCTTGAAAATTTCAAGTATGAAATTGCCAATGAGCTGGGGATCGACTACAGCGGCGATCTCGGCGCGCTGCCCTCCCGCCAGAACGGCTATGTTGGCGGAATCATGGTAAAAAGAATGATTCAGGCAGCTGAAAACCAGATGGCCGGCAAGGGTGCGACGAATCCCACCCAGTTGTAGCACTTATTTCGGTTAATACATTGGCGGGCTCCGGCCCGCCTTTTATTTTTTTTATAGATAAAAGGACAAAAATTAATTCCTTCATATCGAGGACCATAAAGAATTTCTGCTTCTTCCGGATTGATTTTGTTTAAAATGTTTATTGCTCTTTCTCTACCAATTATTATATTTTCAATTCCCATAATATCAGAACCAGGAATTCAAAGAATGAGAGTTTGAGAAATATTTTGGATAAGCTTTTTCAAGACCTATGTCCGCTACATCATCGATGAATTTAATATATTTTTTAGTTTCTTCGTCTGCATTTCTGTCTATAAATGAATACCAAAAATCTTCGTTTTTAGAGATTTCATTTAACATATCAGAGTAATGTTTCGTCCAAAATAAATTATGAACATTCATATAGACGCCTGATATAAGAATTTCTTTGTCCTCGAATTTTAGAGGTTTCCAAAAATCTTCTGCTGATTCTAGAGCTTGACACATAGGACAAGGACAAAATATATTATCAAATGTATCAAATTCTTCTTTTTCGTCTCTACTGTTCAAAATTAAAGATTTTCCGCCAAA
>CAZPET010000255.1:0-3083 GCA_964585625.1 uncultured Syntrophomonadaceae bacterium | reverse complement strand
CGTTACTACGGCCTCCCCTCAGCAGTTTACGGCATGGATACGGCGGCGGCCCTCCCCGATATCCAGTCGGGCTACGAGAGGGCGCTGAACTGCCTTCTGCCGGTTCTGGCGGGCGGGACGCTGATTTCAGGATTTGGAGCGCTGAACGGCGGCACCCTGGCCAGCATCGAGCAGCTGGTGATCGACAATGAGATATACGGGATGGTCATGCACCGCTGCGGCGGGCTGACCGTGGATGAAGAAACCATTGGCGTTGACGTGATCAAGGCGGTCATGGACGGCGGTAATTTCCTGGCCCAGGAGCATACCCGCGACTTCATGCGCAAAGGGGAGCTCTGGCAGGGTGATCTGGGCAACGCCCTTCCCTTTGAAGAATGGCGCGCGCAGGGCTGTCCCGATATCAGGGAAGCCGCCAGAGCGAAGGTCCGTGAAATAGCGAAAACCTATTCCGGGCCGTATCTTGATGAGAAGCTCTGCCGTGAGCTTGACCTTATCCTGGAAAGAGTAAAGGCGGAGAGGGCCGGTTAACGGTCTGCGGCATTTGAGACCAATGAACTTTAATTAAATAAAAGGGATTTTACGCATGAAGGTCGAAAAATAAACTAAAGAATTGGTTGCTCGCCCCTTTTTTCGAATGCGCCGCTATGCAGCAAGGAACTATACTTTACAGCAGACAGGGGCCAGGCTGATGAGCGAAGAGAAAATGAACCGCACCCTCTGGGCCGGGTTGAACAATCCGGAGCTGCAGGTTGCTGAAGCCGATGCCGTTGTCTTGGGGTTGCCCTTTGACAGGTCGGCTTCTTACCGCAAAGGGGCCGCTCGGGCCCCGGATCGCATCAGGAGCATCTCCACGCATATTCCACCCACGACAGAAGAAGGCAGGTTGCTTACCGCTTTGAAGCTGCGGGACCTGGGGAATCTGGAACCGGGATCCCTTTCCCAGGAGGCCTACTTCGCCGAGGTTGAAGAGACCGCCGCTTCTCTTTTTAGCAAAACCATCCCCTTCTTTATCGGTGGGGATCATTCCGTGACCATACCGCTGTTAAGGGCAGCGGCGCGTGTTTTCAAAGCCCCCCTCGGGGTGATTCACCTCGATGCCCATCCCGATCTTTGCCAGGAGCTTTCCGGAAACCGATTATCCCACGGATGCACCCACCGCCGGGCTCTCGAATCACCCTTCATTGAGTTGCAGAACCTTTATTTTGTCGGAATCCGCTCTTTTGAACTGGATGAGCTGGAGTTTCTGAAGGATCGGGAAGCCAACATCTATACCGCCGGGACCCTGTTTAACAGGGGGATCCGCCATGTGGCCGGCGAGATCTGCCGCAGGCTCAGTCCGCTCTGCCATGTTTATATTACCCTGGACATTGATTTTCTGGATCCGGCGGCGGCGCCCGGCACCGGTACGCCAAAACCGGGCGGTTTCAGTACCCGGGAAATGCTTGAGCTGCTGCGAATCTTCGCCCGTCTCCCGATCATCGGGATGGATGTCGTGGAAGTTTCGCCTCCTTTCGATCATGCAGACATCACCTCTTTTGCGGCGCAGAGGGCGCTCACGGAGATGTGGGGCCACATTTTCAGCTCTTAGCACTGCCGGTTTTCCGGCATTTTTGACTGAATACAGGCATTACTGATTAACATTTGCGCGTCCATAGACCGGAAAAGCTTGCCCCATATGCGGCAGCGGAACGGTCCTGGAAATATAACCTTGGTATGAAAATTGCAACAGTATATAGTTTGCATAATTGCATGTTTAAATAAAAAGATCTGGAGGGTACGGATATGAAGAAGGTTCTTGCACAGGTAAAAGAAGCAGTCATCGAAGGCAAGAAGAAAGAAACCTTGCACTGGGTCGAAGAAGCCGTAAAAGCAGGCATCGAACCTTCCCGGATCATCAGCGAAGGCCTTACGTCAGGTCTATATGTGGTCGGGGATAAGTTTGAAGAAGGGGAATACTTTTTACCCGATATGATGCTGGCGGCCGAAGCGATGAACGGGGCGATTGATCACCTGGCGCCGCTGATTAAAAAAAGCGAGCAGGAAGGCGGGATTAGGGCTACCCGCATGGTTATCGGTACTGTCAAGGGAGACCTTCATTCTATCGGCAAGGACATCGTCATCATGATGATGAAGTCAGCCGGCTTTGATGTGACCGACCTGGGGGTGGATGTCCCTTCGGCAACCTTTGTCGAGGTTGTCAGGGAAAAAGAAGCTTCCGTCCTGGGTATCTCCGCGTTGATGACAACCACCATTCAGGAGCAGAAGGAAATAATCGATCTTTTACAGGAAAAGGGCCTCCGCGATCGGGTCAAGGTGATTGTCGGCGGCGCTCCACTTTCTGAAGAATGGGCCGTGAAGGTCGGCGCCGACGGATATGCGCCCGATGCCATCTCCGGCGTGAAAAAAGTGAAGGAGATGTTGGGGCTCAACTAGAGAACAGGCGAACACCAGCCACGAAGGAGACATGCAAAATGATATTTGAACCTTTTTCCAAAAAAGATCTGGAGATGATTCACGCGGCCACCCTGGAAATCTTGGAGACGGTCGGCGTTATCTTCGAGGGAGAACGGGCTCGTGATATCCTGCTCAGCGCGGGGTGCACCGAAAAGGGAGGACGGATCTACTTTCCCTCCAATGTGGTCGAAGATGCGTTAAAAGACCCTGTCCCGCTGACTTTCTACGGCATCGATGAATCACTTGTCTTCCCCATGACCGCGGCGGAGCGCTCTTATTCGCACAACTTCGGTTCGGTATCGGTTCTCCTGGACCACGAAACCGATCAGGTCAGGGAAGCGAAGGTCAAAGACCTGGAGGATTATGCCCGGCTCAGCGACAGCCTCCCCTACCTGGACCTGGTGGTCCCGACCCTGCGGGCCACCGACCTGCCCGAAGAGATTGCCAATATCGGCATGGCCGTCTCCACGATGAAAAACACGCGGAAACCCGTTGATATCGGGACCGCTTCGGATTCTTGGGAAACCCGCTACCTGATCGAAGTGGCCGCCACCATCCGGGGCGGCCTGGATAAGCTGAAAAGCAAACCCATGGGGACGATCTCGATCTCCCCGCTCAGCCCGCTCAAC
>CAZPET010000254.1:2013-3091 GCA_964585625.1 uncultured Syntrophomonadaceae bacterium | reverse complement strand
AGAGTTGATCATACCAACGCCCTTTAACGGTCTGCCGAACGGCGCCTACATCTATATTCGCAATAACAGCCACGATGAAGTACTTTTCCAGAAGATTGGGGACAACCAGGCGCTGCTGCGAGGTGCTGCAGGAACAGCCACTCAGGAAACTGCCATTACTCAAGGGGTGAACTATTATAGCAACTTCCCGGCTTCCATCAGAAATGGCTCACGCCTTCTTGATAAGGCTGAAGCTGAAGGATTGGTTTTATCAATCCGGGCAAACGGGCAAGATTGGTGGACGCGCGAGTCTATAAACAAGAATAGGCGCTATTACATTGACTCAGCCGGTACTAGCCGGGAGAGCGGTGATACGAGCGTTCACGAAATTCGTCCCTTGCTGATCATAAACGGCGAGCTGTTCGTCACCGGCGGTGACGGATCTTCGCCTGCAAATGCATACAAACTGGTGGTACCCTGATTGTGACAGTAAAAAAGACTCGATCACCGGGCAAGACACTTGTGACCTGATTAATGTTTTAATCCCGGCCGGCGCCGCCGCAATCGGATTTATGATGATCGCTTATTAGGTCCCCCCTTTGAAAAAGGGGGGCCGGGGGGGATTTATCACCTTAATGAAGCAGCAAGTTTTACAAAGTTTGAGCCTGCTTAAAGTATTATGCAGTAACAAATTTCCCCGGCGAGGTGGCGGGTCGGTGCTGCTGATCGCGGGCATTTTAATCTCATTTATCGGCCTGTTATTGCTGACAGAGCCGTACTACACCTACGCCGTGGAGCGGGCCCGGATTAACTTCTGGCTGCAGCAAGAAGTAATGGAGGCAAACCCGCTGCCGGGACAGCCCGGCAGCCTCTACGAGATGATGATTCTCCAGGTGGAATGCCGCGGCCGCATGCTTTACAACGGGCCCATGAGCGGCCTAGTCGGTCCCTTCAACCTGAGCGATCTGACCGGCCCGGTTTACACGGGGGAGACGATCACAATCACTTTCCACGTTCATCTCCCCGGGCCCCAAACCGGCAACGAATACCAGGGCTCCCACCTTGAGACCAAATTTATTTTGCTCACTGAAATGGTGGA
>CAZPET010000254.1:0-1913 GCA_964585625.1 uncultured Syntrophomonadaceae bacterium | reverse complement strand
CGGGGTTAAGGGGGGAGGAAGGCTTGAAACCGGGTTGGAAAACATGGGTATTTGCGGTGTTTATGCTGGCCGCGGCGGGCGCATTCGGCTATTTTATTGGTATGCTACTTAGAAATGGTTTTTAGGGATTATCTAGTTTATGAGAATGTATAAAATAAATGCCCCCGGTGGAAAATTTAACCGGGGGGTTTTGTATGAGCCTGTTCGACTGCCAGAGAAGGGTCCTCTGGCTGCTGCTGATCTTCAGTGTCTGCTTTGTGCTGCTGGGGGGAAGGCTGCTCTGCCTGCAGGTGTTCCGGGGTGAAGCCCTTTCCCGGCAGGCGGTGCGGCAGCGCTTTCAGACCGTGCAGCTTTATGACGGGCGCGGCGATATCCAGGACCGGCACGGTTCATCCCTGCTTGACAGCAGGAGTCGTATGGGCCTGCTGGCTTTCCCGGCGCAGTACCGCGGCCGGGAGGAGGAGATTATCCGCAGCCTGGCCGGGCTGAAGGGGATTGCCAGGATTGCCGCGCTACCGCATGAGACCTTGCCGTTCTGGGTGGAGTCTAACCTGCAGGGTTCTCAGATTTCAGCAATATCTTCCTTTCCCGGCCTGATTCCCGTCGTTCGAAAAGAGCGCTACGGTCCGGGCGCCCTTGCCTCACACGTGATCGGATACATGAACGAAAGCGAAGGGACCGGGGTTAGCGGCATTGAACGCGCTTTTGACCGGTCCCTTTCTCTGGGCCAGCAGAAAATGATCGGGGCGGTGGTTGACGGCAGGATGCGGCTGATCCCCGGGCTGGGCTACCGCGAAAAAGAGGAACTTCTTTCTCCCAAAAATGTGCTTCTTACACTGGATCCGGATCTACAGCGCGAAGTAGAGCGGATCATGGACCGCCATATCCGCAAGGGGGCGGTCGTGGTGATAGATCCCGCAAATGGAGATATCCTGGCCATGTCCAGCCGGCCCAATTTCAAGGCCTCCTCGCTGGTCTCATATTTAAAGGATAGCAACGGGGCTCTGATCAACCGTGCCCTTTGCGCCTGCCAGCCGGGTTCAGTTTTCAAAGTTGTTGTGGCCGCGGCGGCCCTTGAAGAAGGGCTGGCCTCGCTTTTCCAGACCTTTCACTGTTCCGGCGGGGTCTCGGTGGACGGTCTCTATATCCCCTGTACCAACCTGCACCGCAAGTCAGAGATCACACTCGTCGAAGCCTTCGCCCATTCCTGCAACAGTACATTTATCAACCTTGCCCTGGAGCTGGGCCCTGAAAAGGTGACGGCTTATGCCCGGAGGTTTGGCCTGGGGGAGGCGTGCGGGCTGCCGCTTACCGAAGAAGAGGGCGGGAACATACCTTTACCGGAAGAGCTGTTCTCGCGCCGGGCGCTGGCCAACTCAGCCATCGGGCAGGGAGAGGTGATGGTGACACCGCTCCAGGCGGCCGCGATGATGGCGGCGCTGGCCAACGGCGGGCGGCGGGTGCAGCCGCGCCTGGTTTTGGCTTTGACCGACCGGGAGGGGCGGGAAACGGCCCGTTTCTGGGCCAGGCGGGGGGAGAGGATCCTCAGCCCGGCCACGGTGAACAAGCTGAAATATATGTTACACGAGGTGATGGCCCGGGGGACCGCGCAGGCGGCCGCTACCACCGAAGCTCCGGCGGCGGCGAAAACGGGCACCGCCGAGAGCGGTCGCTACCGGGGCGGACGGGAGGTGCTCAATTACTGGATTGCCGGTTTTTATCCGCTAGAAAAGGCCCGGGCGGCGGTGGCCGTCTTCGCCGATGACCTTAAGGAAGGCACGGTCAAACAGGTCTTTGGAGAAATTATCTATTATCTAGAAAACAACCCCTAACCCTGCAAGATAGAGATCCTTCGCTGCGCTCAGCATTCCTGTAAGGTTTTGAGCAGGGTTGACTAAATAACGACCTCCTGG
>CAZPET010000253.1:0-3094 GCA_964585625.1 uncultured Syntrophomonadaceae bacterium | reverse complement strand
CGGGCGCTGCAATATCAGCAGGAGCATACGCGCAGCGGCGCCGACTACGCGGAGTTTCTGCAGGTGATGGAGCGCGAGCGCGGCTTCTTCGTGGCCTCATGGTGCGGCCGCGAGGAATGCGAGCTCAAGGCGAAGGAAGAGAGCAAGGCTACCATCCGCTGCATCCCCTTTGACCGGCAGATGGAGCATGAAAACTGCATCGTTTGCGGCGAAAAGGCGGCCGAGGTGGTCTATTTCGCCAGGGCTTACTAGTACCCTGGCAAGAAAATATGATATTATAAATCCCCCCCGGCCCCCCTTTTTCAAAGGGGGGAGAAAAGGAGGATAAAGCCACTTTTTTCTGGGGGGAGAAAAGGAGAAGAAAGCCACTCTTTACAAAGGTGGGAGAAAAGAGCAGAAAGTCCCCCTTTTTTAAAGGGGGATTTAGGGGGATTTATTAGGACAGGAACTGGTAAAGTATTGAGAAGGTTACCTGGCAGGACAGCAGCCGGGAAATAACAGCTATTTCAGCTTGATCAAGGGAGGGGATTCACAATCGCTGTTCCCAGAGTCTATTTTGCAGGGAGCCGGGCGCGGTCCCACCGTGATAGCCTGGTAAGAAAGGTGGGCCTTCTGTTTGACCGGGTCGGCGCCGCGAAGCTGATCCGCCCCGGCGACCTGGTGGCGATCAAGCTTCACTTCGGCGAGAGGGGCGGCACCGCTTTTCTCAACCCGGTCCTGGTCCGACAGGTTGTCGAAAAGGTCAAGGAAGCCGGCGGCAAACCCTTTTTATGCGACAGCAACACCCTCTACACCGGCGGGCGCTCCAACGCGGTGGATCATCTCGAGACGGCGCTGCAGCACGGTTTCAGCTACGCCACCGTGGGGGCGCCGGTGATGATCATGGACGGGCTGCGCGGCCGCGGCTACCACGATGTCAAGATCAAGGGGAAGCATTTTGACAGCGTCCAGATCGGCGCGGCGGTGGTGGAGGCGGATGTACTGGTCGCGCTCTCCCACGTGAAGGGCCACATGATGACCGGGTTCGGGGGGGCGATCAAAAACCTGGGCATGGGCTGCGGCAGCCGCACCGGGAAGCAGAGGATGCATTCCACGGTTAAACCGTCAATCGATCCGGATAAATGCCGCCGCTGCGGCAGCTGCGTTAAGTGGTGCGCTGCCGGGGCGGTTACACTGGACAAAGACGGGGGGTCCGGGATCAACCCTGAAAAATGCACCGGCTGCGGCGAATGCATCATCTCGTGCCGGCACGGGGCGGTGCAGGTGCAGTGGCGCACTGCCCTGCATGAACTAAACGAGCGGATGGTCGAGTATGCCTGCGGAGCGCTGCAGGGCAAGCAGGATGCCGCCGTCTTTTTCAATTTCCTGCTCGACGTGATCCCAGATTGCGATTGCAATTCCTGGAGCGACCTGCCGGTGATTCCCGATACCGGCATCATCGCCTCGATAGACGCGGTTGCTGCGGACCAGGCGGCGGTGGATCTGATCAATGCCCAGGCCGGGATTGCCGGCTCGGCGCTGCCGGGAGCTCTGGAGCCGGGCAGCGATAAATTCTTCGCGCTGCATCCGAAAAGCGACTACCGGGTGCAGCTGGCATATGCCGAAGAGATGGGGCTGGGCAGCCGCCGCTACGAGCTGGTGACGGTTGGCCCGCAAACAGACAAAGAAGACGGTGTCTAGCTGCTGAAAATTGATCACCGTCAAAGGAGAAACCGATGCCTAAACGCGCCCTGCGCAAGCAGATTTTTGCCCTGAGAGACAGCCTGAGCGCGGCGGAGATCACTGCCCGGAGCAGGGCTGTTGCCGGGCAGCTCGAGAAGCTGCCGTTCTACCGGGAGGCCCGCACGATCATGTTCTTTCTCTCTTTTCGCAGCGAGGTCGATACCGGGGAGATGGTCGAGGATAATCTCGCCCGCGGCAACCGGGTGCTTATCCCCAAGGCGCTGCCCGAAGAGCGCGAGCTGATCCCCTCGGAGCTGCTCGATTACGAGAAGGATCTCGCCCCCGGCGCTTACGGTATCCCCGAGCCGCGGACGGAGGCGCTGCGCCCGGTCGATCCCCGTCAGATCGATCTGCTGATCGTCCCGGGGGTGGCTTTCGACCTGCAGGGGAATCGCCTCGGTTACGGCGGCGGCTACTACGACCGTTTCTTTGACCGGCTGCGCCCCGGGGTGCCCCTGGTGGCCCTGGCCTTCGAGCTGCAGCTGGTGGAGCGGGTTCCGGTGGAGCCGTGGGACCGGCGCATGGACTGGCTGGTCACCGAAAAGCGGACGATCCACACGGCGGGCTGACCGGCATCAACCGGTTTCACCCGCCGTATGAATACTTTCAGATATTATGTTACTTTTTCTCGGGATGGTTAAAGAAGCCCTGGAAGACCATGTCGGTAAGGACGGTGCAGAGGTGCTCCACGTCCGGTTCGCGTTCTTCGACCACTTCCCAGATAAAGCGGTCGACCAGCAATACGTAGCCTTTTGACCCGATCTGCGGATCAAACTGCTTGGCAAATCCTTTTTCCTGGGCATAGATTATCGACTTCCTGCCTACTTTTTGAAAATGATCTTTGATACCCTGCCAGTGGGCGACCATGGTTTCAGAAAGCCGCAGCGCCTGCTGGTAAACCTTCATGATGGGGCGGTTCTGCTCGGCCAGGTTGAAGGCGGTCAGCATCAGGTTGTAGAAAATTTTCTCAGCCTCCTTCACGGAAGAGGGGGCGAACTCGATATCCAGCAGGGTATAAAAATCATCGAGAACATTGTCTATCACCCGGCTGAGGATATCATCCTTTCCCTTGAAGTGGCTGTAGACCGTTCCGTAGCCCACGTTGGCCATCTCGCTGATCCTGGCGATCGTGGTCTTGGCATAGCCTTCGCTGATAAATACTTTCTGGGCGGTATCCAGAATCAGGTTGCGCGTGATCCGGCTGCGCAGGTAACGGCGGGGCCGCTTGGCCGGCGGAGCCTTCTTGGCTGTTTTGCTCATGCTAAACCCTCCCGGTACAGTTTTAAAGTAACATCTTCTTATATATATGCTGGTATTGTATCATATTATTTCAAAATTGCAAACTGAAAGTTTATAAAAAACCAATTTTATT
>CAZPET010000252.1:0-3103 GCA_964585625.1 uncultured Syntrophomonadaceae bacterium | reverse complement strand
TTATGGGACAACATTCGGTGGCCGGAAAGAGCATTGGAAGAGCACCAAAATTATGTAAAACAATTGGAAGAGCGAGGGGCCAAGGTTTACCTGACTCCCGATCTATTAAAGGATGTCATCAAGGACAAAGTCCTGCGGAATGAGTTAATCGAAAAGAGCGCCGCTTATGAGGCGGAACGCTTAACTCCGGAAACGCTGCAGGCGATGCAGGAATATATGAAGGGTGTTAACGACGATCAGCTCATTGATATATTTATGGGCGGGATCACCAAGCAAGAGCTATACCAAGAAACCCACGAGGTTGCGTTTGAAGATCTGGCGGATCACGCCAATGAATTCTGCCTTACTCCGATGACCAATATTGGATGGTCCAGAGACCCCGCCGCTTCGATAGGTAACGGTATTGCTTTTTCGCATATGTACGGCCGGGCGAGAGAGCGGGAACCGCTTTATGTAAAGTATGTATTCAAGTATCATCCTGAATTTAAAGATCTCGATTACCATGCCTGGTACGGCATTTCTGACGATGACCAGACGAATCTGGAGGGCGGTAATGTTTTCCCGCTGAGTAAGAATGTACTGGCCATCGGCTTTAATGAAAGGACGGGTTTCCGGACAATCATGAAACTTGCCGCCAGACTGATGGAGAAATCTGAAATAACAGATGTGCTGGCGCTGCAGTTTGACAACAAGAAGCTTGTAGAAGGCGATGTGGGCATGTTTGTGCATGTCGATACCTTCTTCACCATGGTTGACCATGAAAGCTTCCTCTTCTTCCCCCATATTGCCGAGATGCTTAAAGTTTACCGTCTGACCAAGGGCGAAGGCGGCAAGATCAAGACTTACGTGGATGGCGATCTTTTCGAAACGCTGAAAAAAGTGCTCCATCTGAAGTCGCTGAATCTGATCGAGGTCGGCGGTGGAGACAGCTACAGGGCCCAGGCGGAACAGTGGGGCCTGGCTGCCAACGTATTCACGATTGCACCGGGTGTTGTCTTTGCTTACAACCGCAACACAAGCACAAATAAAGAGCTGCGCAAAAACGGAATTGAAGTAATCGAATTGGAAGGTAACGAATTGGCCAAAGTGCTCGGAGGACCGCGTTGCGCAACGATGCCTCTCTGGCGTGAAGACCTCTAGCTTGAACGTAAACCAAAGTTATGCTCACCGATCAGGTTTAAGATACACGGTTGAATTTAACTTTCGAGCCATTCTTCCTTCAAGGGGGATAAACCTGGCCGGGTAAACTGCCGTAAACCGAATTACCCGGCGAGGAATCTTGACCCATCCGGCGCAGAGCAGAGAAGATGACGGTAAGAGATTCCGGGTTTTCCCCCCTGGAGGAAGCAGCGGAACAAAGAGAGCAGTTTACGTAAGGTTAAAATTTTGTCATACCTGTTACCACCAAAATAGCCCGTAAAAGGAGATAGTGAGATGATTAGTAGTTTAAAATATAAGAGTGTTCTTTCATTATTTGACCTGTCGGTCGAAGAAATCGAAACTGTTTTGAAGACAGCCGAAACGCTGAAAATGCAGAGAAGGATCGGCCAAACGGTAAAGACATTGGAAGGGAAGGTAATCGCCCTGATCTTCCAGAAGCCTTCTACCAGAACCAAAGTTTCATTTTTGTCCGGGATTAGCCAGCTTGGCGGCACTCCTTTATATCTTGACGGTAAAGATCTGCAACTCGGCCGCGGCGAGACGATCGAGGATACCGCGCGGGTTCTTTCCCGCTATGTTGACGCCATTGTGGCACGGGTTTATGACCACAGCGATCTGGAAGGGCTGGCGGAGCACGGGAGCATCCCGGTGATCAATGCTCTGTCCGACGATTACCATCCCTGCCAGGCGCTGGCCGATATCTTAACCATCTATGAAAAAGTAAACAAGGTTAAAGGAATCAAGTTGGCGAACTTTAGCGGCCTGAAGATCACCTATACAGGCGACGGCGACAGCAATATGGCTCACGAGACCCTTTTACTGGCGGCAAAGACAGGTATGGATATCGCCCTGGCTTCGCATAAAGATTATCAGCCTAATGAGCAAGTAATGGCGCAAGTTAACGAAGTGGCCAAAATAAGCGGTTCTACGATCGTGATTACAGATGATCCGCTGGAAGCAGCTAATAACTCTGATATTCTTTATACTGACGCACTAGTTAGTATGGGCGAAGACGAAATAGGTCAAAAGAAATTAAAGGACTTGATTGCCTACCAGCTGGATAGTAAGATGATTGAAGCAGCGAAAGCAGATGCTATTGTCATGCACCCGCTGCCTGCAATCCGGGGTGCGGAAATATCTGCTGAAGCGATGGAAAGCCCGCGGGCGGTAATCTGGGACCAGGCGGAAAATAGATTACACGTTCAAAAAGCTCTCCTTTCGTTAGTTCTGGGATAACCCGGGAGGATCGACAGAGCTGACATAGCGGGTATTTATTACCCGCTATCCTTTTTTATCGCGGTTTAATGACAGGGCATATCTTCTCATAAAGACCGCTGCTACATTACGATAATACGATAAAATGTAGAGGAGAGATTGAATTTGGAAAAGATCAATCCGGCAAAGCCGGCGTCATGCTGCCGTACCGGGCGGGAAACGATTGTCGTGGCCCTGGGCGGCAACGCGATCTTGCGGCCGGGTCAGAGCGGCACTTTCCCGGAGCAGATGGAAAATGTCCGCAAGACTGCAGCGCAGCTGGCAGAACTGATTTTGAACGGCAAGCGGTTGGTGGTTACGCACGGCAACGGTCCGCAGGTGGGGAGAATATTTCAGCAGCAGGAAATTGGCGTCCGGGCCGGCATCCCGGAGATGCCGCTGTTTGTTTGCGGGGCGATGTCGCAGGGGCAAATCGGTTATATGATTCAACAGGCGCTCTACAACGAACTGCTCAAAGCCGGATGTCAAAAAACGGTGGTTACGCTGATCTGCCAATCGCTCGTTGACCCGTCCAGCCCGGCTTTTGAAAACCCCACCAAGCCGATAGGGAGTTTTTACAGCGAAGCGGAGGCGCAGAAAGCGGTGGCAGAAAAGGGGGAGGCCTGGAAGGAAGACAGCGGCAGGGGCTGGAGAAGGGTGGTTCCCTCCCCGGAACCGCAGGGCTGCG
>CAZPET010000251.1:0-3127 GCA_964585625.1 uncultured Syntrophomonadaceae bacterium | reverse complement strand
TGCGGGAAAAGGAGGCGGAAGAGGTCACCGGGCCCCAATCTCCCAGCAACGGGGACGACTATCGAGGATTGCTGATAAAGGGGTTTGATTCCCCGCCGGTCTTGCTTAACTCATTCAACCCCCGCTATTACCAGCAGTTTTTCGAGCAATACGGCTTCGAGAAGGACTTTGATCGCTATGCTTACTATTACGATTTGACCGATGGGCCTTCGAAACGCCTGCAAAACGGCGTGGCCGCGGTCCACCGCCGCTATGGTTTTCGGGTGCGCCCGCTTAATCTAAAAGCTCTCCGGCAGGAGATGCTGATCATCAAAGAAATAGTCGAGCGCTCCATGCCCGACTGGCCGGATATGATCCCCCCAAGCATGGAAGAGATTGAAGCCGAGACCCTGAAATTGAAACAGCTGGCTCTGCCCGAACTGGTCTTGTTTATTGAAAGCAATGAAGGCGAACCGATCGGTTTTTCCGTGGCCATGCCCGACTACAACCAGGTCCTCGCTCATCTGAACGGGCGGCTTTTTCCCTTTGGAATCATTAAGTTCTTCTGGTATAAACGCAAAATCAACGGAACCAGACTTTTCATCCTCTTTGTGACTCCGGAATGGCGTAAGCGCGGTGTCTCCGCTTCGCTCTACTATTACACCATGCTTCATGCTTACCGCCTCGGATATGCTTTTGGCGAAGGTTCGACGATCCACGAATTCAATACGGCGATGAACCTCGATGCCAGAAAGGCCGGGGGAGAGCTCTACAAGATCTACCGCATCTACAAAAAGAGTCTTTAGCCATACCGTGAGGCAGTGGGACAGGAAACGGTTTCTGTCCCACTATTTTTTTCTGAGGGTTATCAGCGGCTGGCGCCGCCTCCCCCGGAGGAACCGCCGCCAAAACCTCCACCGCCGCCGAAGCCGCCGCCCCCGCCGAACCCGCCTCCGCCAAAACCCCCGAAGCCGCCGGTGGGGAAAGAAGGGCCTCCGCGCCCGAAAAGTTTGATGATGAACGGGATAAAAAAGAAGAGGAATAGAAACAGGATTACAAAGATTAGCTCCCCTTTGTCAAACCTGTCTGACGGTGGATGCAGGTGCTGGTACTCCTCCAGGGGCGCGAGCTCCTCTTCAAGGCTGACCCCGTATTCTTTGGCCACCTCCGCCGCCAGGGCCAGGTAACCCATCCTGATGCCGGCGGCATAATCTTCTTGTTCCCATTCGGGAAGAACGTAATAATCAAGGATATAGCCCGCTTTTCCGTCGGGGATGGCTCCCTCCAGGCCGTAGCCCACTTCAATACGAACTTTACCGCTTTGACCTGCCAGCAGCCTTTCCCGGTCTACCAAAAGGAGCACCCCGTTGTTTTTCTCTTTCTTGCCCAACCCCCAGCTGCGAAAAAGCGCCAGGGCGTATTCCTCGATCGGCAAACCGTAAAGGCTTTCCACCGTAACCAGGACCAGTTCCGCCCCTGTCTTTTTCTCAAGCGCCTGGCCTACGCCGGAGAGCTCCGTAAAGGTCCCCGCTTCGAGAAGTTTGCCGTAGTCGTTTACATATGCGGCTGTCTCCGGCGACGGCGGTACCTGCGGAGCCGCTTCAACGGGGGCTGCAGCAAGCCAAAACAGGGCGGCGAACATGATAACAACAGCTGCGCAGCTTAGCCCGGGTGCTCGTTTCACAATACCCTCTCCTTAAGAGATAGTTCACCGGCCAATAAGAAATATCTTGAGGAAAAACAGTATAACTCCCGTTTAATTGTTGAAATCAACCTTCGGGACCGTGTGAGCGCCTTCATCCGCTTCAAAGTAGTCCCTGCCGCTAAAACCGAATATCCGGGCTACAATCACCGTCGGAAAGCGGCGCACGGCGGCATTGATCTCTTTAACCGACGTATTGTAATCCATCCGCGCTACGGCGATACGATTTTCCGTCCCGGCCAGTTCGTCCTGAAGCTGGCGAAAATTGGCGTCGGCTTTAAGGTTGGGGTAGTTTTCGACCACCACCAGCAGCCGGGACAGCGCTCCGGTAAGTTCTTCATCAGCCGCGGCAGCTTCAGGGACGGTTTGCGCGCCGGCAAGTTTCGCGCGGGCGGCGCTGATATCGGCAAGAACCTCTTTTTCATGTGCGGCGTAACCTTTCACCGTTTCCACAAGGTTGGGAATCAGGTCCAGGCGGCGCTGCAGCTGGTTTTCGACCTGGCTCCAGTTGTTGTTCACCTGCTCATCCAGGCCGACCAGGCGGTTATAACTGCCGATGAAAGGCAGCACCAGCAAAACAATTACCACCAGAAGAATAATCAGGCCTTTTTTCATGTTTACTCTTCCTCCTTTCCGTCTATGAATTGTTATTCCACTTGAGATTACTTTAATCATTGTAACCGAAACCACCTGCAGCGTAAAGAGTATCCCCGTCATTGTCATTCGTAACCGAAACCGCCCTTCTTTTTGGTTATTGCCATGAAAGCCTCCCTTATTTGTGAGGGTAACGCCTTTTTTGTCATTGCTATGAAAGCCCCCCATTGTTGTCATCCTGAGGGCGAAGCCCGAAGGATCCCTGTCCTGAGCGAAGCGAAGGATCTATACTTTAAGCAGCGCTTTCATTTATCGTGGTGTGGGTATACGTGTGAATTCTGAGCGAAGCGAAGAATCTCATCTTTTCACCTTCCTACCGCTTTTGGATACAATAATTTGTCAAACTAAAGTGCCGCTGTTAAAATAAACTTATAAATTATATCAGTTGTGTCGATGCTGCCGGGAACAAGAACGGCCGCGGGATGATAGTGTTTCAGGAGGCTTTGTCTAAATGAGAATCGCAAAAAATATAACTTCATTGATCGGCAGGACCCCGCTGGTCTACCTGAACCGGATCACGGAAGGCTGCCTTGCTCCGGTGGCCGCGAAGCTCGAATATTTCAACCCGGGCGGCAGCGTGAAGGACCGGATCGGGTTAAGCATGATCGAGGCCGCCGAACGTGAAGGTCTGATCAAAGAAGACACCGTTATCGTCGAGCCGACCAGCGGCAACACCGGGATTGCCCTGGCCATGATCAGCGCAGCGAAAGGCTACCGCTGCGTCCTGGTGATGCCCGAAACAATGAGCGCGGAGCGGCGCGCTTTGCTGAAAGCGCTGGGGGCCGAACTGAT
>CAZPET010000250.1:2810-3186 GCA_964585625.1 uncultured Syntrophomonadaceae bacterium | reverse complement strand
ATATCGGGCCGGTCGAGCGGATCGACCTGCTCGGCTACAACGATCTCTGCGCAGCCGACTATGAACGATTAGGGATGGAGTACCAACTTAAAGAGGTCCCCCGGATCACGGAGGGCGCCATGCTGCACCTTCAGGAGATCATGCTCACCAGCAGCGCCCGCCGGGTGACCATCTCCAATTACGCCTAGATCCTGACCAGACAACGGGGACGCACCTGTTTGTCCCATCTGGAGTTTCGACGACTGGATGGTCCTAGATCCCGCACTAAGCGATTTTACCGGAGCGAAGCTGTCCCGACCGGATGATCAAAGAAACCTTTGGCGGAAAAACTTTTTTCCCCCGTGGATATGACCGGCCCCGGCGAGACCCTGAATCA
>CAZPET010000250.1:0-2800 GCA_964585625.1 uncultured Syntrophomonadaceae bacterium | reverse complement strand
TGGTCCTAGATCCCGCACTAAGTGATTTTACCGGAGTTGAGCTGTCCCGGCTTGACCGGATGATCAAAGAAACCTTTGGCGAAAAACTGTTTTCCCCCGGAGATATGACCGGCCCCGGGGAAACCCTGAATCAGGCTGTCCGGAAAAACGTGTGGCCGCTGTCATTGCTGGGAGGCGGCTCATTCAGCTATTGTTGTGGCCACTAGTCTGCTATAAAATACCGTAAGAGCCAGGGTGTTGAAGACGGCGGCGGCATAGAAAAAGTTCTCCCACCAGGCCCAGTTCTGGAATACGACCATGCCGTTTATTTCCATCAAAAAGTGAAAAAAGGCCGGTACCGCTGCGCTGAGCAGGATCAATAAAGAAACGTGCATAAGAGTTCGGTACTGGGCCAGCAAATGGAAATAAATGATCGAATAGGGGACCCAGGCCAGGGTCATGAACACGGGTACGCCTGCCAGGCTGATCAGGTCGGCGTGTTGGAAATGCCAGGCCTGCACGATGTTTTGCAGGATGTAATAAGTTGCGGCTCCCAACACCACCCCGAAAACAAACCCCACCGGGAAGTATCTCTGGATCCGTTCCCAGGGGACCAGTAAAAACATTATTATCGTCATAAAGATAAGCGCAATCGGACCGGCCAGGTTGATTAAATACATCAAGACACCACCGTTTTTACTATCCCCCCGGGAAATAATGATTATACCGGTTATCCTGTTCCGCCTTCCCTTTCTAAGCCTTCACGCGTCGGCCCAGCGCCGCGATCACCGGTACCAGGGCCAGCGAGATGGCCAGGGCAATGGCCAGTTCAAACCAGACCCTGCCGAGCGGCTCGCCCATGACTGATACCTGCCAGATGGGCTCGATAATCCAGTAAAGCGGAAATATCTTGGCAATCCACTGCGGCCAGTCCGGAAATATATAGAAGACTACCGGCGCAAACAGGAAGATGCCGGTTCCCTTGACCAGTGAGAAGAACATCGTCGAGGTCTCCGAAATCACGCCTACGAGCAGTCCGATCATGCAGTTAAGCACCGCAGCCACCGCGATCACGGCGAGAACATCAAGCGGTCGCGGACCAAAAGCGCGGTTTAAGAGCAGCGTCACCGCCGCCATGATCACCGAGAAGAGAAGTCCCAGGATCCACTTGGCCGCGAGCACCTCGTTGACCCTGACGGGGGTAACCAGCAGCGCGGTCAGCGTGCCCTTCTCTTTCTCCTCGACAAGACTTGCCGCGGGAACCCAGATTCCCGCCATCACCAGGGCGTAGAATACCAGCAGGGGCACCAGGCGGATGGCGATCGGCAGTCCGGCTTCACCCAGCTGGACGGTCTCGACCTTGACCGGGGCGGCGCCGCCCTCGATCCCGCGCAGCAGATCTATGGCGGTGACGCTGATGATAATGCGGTTCGAGGCCAGGCTCTCTCCGCCGATGTAGAACTCCAGCTTCGGCCTCCTCCCTGCCCGCACCGCCTCGTCAAAGCCGGCCGGCAGCACCAGCCCGGCATCAAGATCGTTATCTTCAACCTGTTTCTTCAACTCCCCGGCATCGTCAAGCAGGGTCAGCTCGATCCCCTCCATCTGCCGGACGGAGGATGTAATTTCAGATTCAGCGTGATCAACAATACCGAGGCGGGGTTTCGGATCGAAAAGAGAGCCGAACGCCACCTGGAAGATGAACGTCATCGCCACCGGCATGATCACGGCAAACAGAAAAATGGTGTTGCGCGGCCCCAGCTTGAGATCCTTGCGCAGTATGCTCCAGATTTGTTTCAGGCTCATAGCAACTCCACCTTCCTCTTCAGAACGAACAGGCTCACCCCGTACAGGAGGACCCCCCACAGCAGCGCATGGGCCAGTGCGGGGAGTGATTCACTCCACCCGGCATTATATATGGTCACGCCGGCCAGCAGGTCAACAACCGGATAGCTGGGGATCACCCGGACCCACGCGGCAGCGGTGCCGGGAAAAAGCACCGCAAATGTGGGAATCATCAGCGGCACGCTGAACAGAAGCGCATACATCAGCTGGTCCAGAAAGTCCTTGCCGGCGGCGCCGATAAGCATGGCCACGCCGGTAAATAAAAGCGACCCGATCAGCATGATAGTGAAAAGAAGCGGCCAGTTGGTCGGGGTGAACGCCCCCACCAGCGCCAGGATGATCAGTCCCTGGGTCAGGGCCATCCCGGTACCGAAAATGGTCTTGGCGGCAAGAAAGTGCCATGTTTTCATCGGGGTGACCAGCAGGGCGGTCACGGTGCGCTGCAGCAGCTCGGTCGAGATAAGCGAAGCCATGGCGTATGTTTCGATCACGAGGACAAAAAAGGCCAGCATCGGCCGCAGCTTGTCGCGCATTGAAGCCTGCTCGCCGGTGCGGTCGGGTCCGAGGATGATCGTCTCCTCTGCGGGCAGCTCCACCGGCAGTTCCCGGCCGGCCACCTGGTAAGCGATTTCACGAACAAAGCTCTGCATCGCGTTCCTGATCTCATCGGGCACGTCGGCGCCGGCATACACTGTCACCGTGGTTTTTTTCCCGCCGGCCACATCGGCGATGAATGAATCGGGAAAGGCGATCCCGATATCGAGCCGCACCCGCTGCGCATCTTTAGGCTTCTTCTCCCCGGCTGCCTTATCGCGCAGGATCAGGCCGCCGCCCTCTTTGGCGCGGTAAACCTCGAGCGTGCCCTCGACGGCATCCTTCAGCAGCGCCGCGCTCTCCAGCTCGACCAGTTCCAACCCTTCTTCTTGAGAAAAGTCCGCCTGATCAAGCTCCCGCAGCTTCTCTTCGGGAACGCCCAGTT
>CAZPET010000249.1:0-3189 GCA_964585625.1 uncultured Syntrophomonadaceae bacterium | reverse complement strand
GCCGGGGTGCACCTTCTCCTCCAGCACATCCCAGGCGGTGATGGCATGCCGGGGATCGATGCCGGGCAGGGCGGGAATTACCGGCACCGCCCCCGTGGCCAGGATCACGGCGTCCGGTTTTTCGCGCATGACGTTATCTTCGGTGGCGGCGCTGTTCAGGCGGATATCCACATCGAGCGCCTCGACGCGGTAGATCAGGTAGCGCAGGATCTCACCGAAGCGGTCTTTATGCGGCGCCTTCCGGGCCAGGCGTCCCTGTCCCCCCAGTTCGCCGGAACGCTCGAAGAGGATCACCCGGTGACCCCTCTCCCGGGCGACGCGGGCCGCCTCCAACCCTCCCGGGCCGCCGCCGACAACAACCACCTTCCTGGTGCGGCGGGATTTGACAAAGGGAAAGTCAAGCTCCTTGCCGGCCCGGGCATTGTAGATACAGCTGACCGGTTGATCGTAAACCAGCAGCGGGTCGACGCAGAGCTGGTTGCATTCGATGCATTTGCGGATGTTTTTGATCTGGCCGAGCTCGACCTTCCTGGCGAAATGCGAATCGGTGATCAGCGCCCGGCCGAGTGAGACAAAATCGGCCTCCGCATCGGCGATGAGCCTCTCCCCGGTCTCGGGATCATGGATCTTGCCCACCGCGATTACCGGGATGTCCACTTCGGCTTTGATATCGGCGGCGTAACCGGCCAGGGGCAGGGGCGGTTCGTACATGGTCGGGATGATCGGCAGCGGCGATCCGTAGACGCCTCCGGAGACATGGAGAGCGTCGACGCCGGCCTGCTCCAGGACCCTGGCAAAATCGCGCCCTTCTTCGGGGGTGATCCCCCCTTCCACGCCTTCATCGGCATTCATCCTGAAGAGCACCGGGAAATCTTCGCCCACGGCGGCTCGCACGGCATCATAAACCTCCATGGGGAAGCGGCGGCGGGCCCCGGGGGAGCCGCCGTATTCATCGGTGCGCTTATTGCTGTAGGGCGAGAGAAACTGGTTGATCAGATAGCCGTGGGTCCCGTGAATCTCGACAGCGTCAAAGCCGGCTTCGCGGGCGCGGCGGGCTGCGTGGCCAAAGGCCTCTACAAGGCCCCTGATCTCATCGACGTTCAATGCGCGGGGCGTATCCCGGCAGATGGGACAGGCGATCTCCGAGGGGGCTACCGGCCGGTAACCGGTTGTTTTCGCGGTGGTCTGCCGGCCGGCGTGATGCAGCTGGATGACCGCCCTGGCTCCGTGTTTCTTGATTGCTTCGGTCAGGCAGCGCAGGCCGGGGATAAATTTGTCGGCCCAGATACCGACCTGGTGCGAGATGGCCTTCCCTTCGGGGGCCACCGCGGCGACCTCGACGATGATCAGTCCGGTGCCGCCTTCGGCGCGCGCTTCGTAGTAGCGGATAATCCGCCCGGTGATGAAGCCGTCGTCCGAGGCGTAGTTCGTGCCCATCGGGGGCATGACCATGCGGTTGCGAACGGTCATTTTACCGATCCGGCCGGGTGAAAGGAGATGCCTGAAGCCTGTAGCGCCGCCGGCATCGCGCTGTTGCTCTTTTTCTTCAACTATGGTTTCTGCCATGGCTGGTCCTCCTAGTTGAGTTCTTTTCCTGCAGGAACAGGTGAACGGGTGGTTTCTTTTATTTTTTCCTTTAGCGGGGTTGTTATGCCCCGATCTATCGGAGCTCGGACAGAATCGCGCAGGTAGTAATAGTCCTGGTCCCGAGAATATGTAATGGTACCGATACCATCGGGCCGGTTTGGCCCAGTTTCCGGTAGTTCATCGTTTCAGTCCTTCTCTTCGTCCCCGATCCCGGCCAGTTTCATGGCCAGCCTTTTCTTGTGCTCCAGATCCGCCTGCCTGGCGATAACCACCCGCTGCGCCTGCGGCGAGCCGGCGCCGTGCATCGACTCGGTGAGATAGGCTGCCGCCGCCGGGCCGAGGGTGAAGTTTTCCACGAGGCGCAGCATCTTCAGCCGGCAGCCGATGTTAACCCCGGCGACACCCTGAAGATACTTTTTCAGCAGCGGCCCGATCTCATTGTGATCCAGGTCCCGCAGGGAAGGCAGGGTCACGAGCAGCCCCCCGGCGATATCCTCGGCCAGCCTGGCAATCTCGTAAGGGAAGCGGGTCACGTTGAGCTTGCAGACATTGGCCAGGAGCAGGTCAATCAGGTAGGTCCCCGAGGCGGCGGGCCGGCCCTGGGCGGAGCAGGCGATGCCGCAGCAGAAGAGCGTCTCGTTGAGGTGAATCATCTCCACCAGCTTATCCCGGATATGCGAGGCTTTGGCGACACCCTGGTATTCGGCCAGCGCCGCAGCCGCCCCGATCAGGACATCGCCCACCCCGACCTTGCAGCCGCCGTAGCTCTGGCGGTGATAGCCGGCGAAGCGCTCGACCAGGCGCCCGGAGTAGCGGTGCTCCCGGCACATGAAAACCCTCTCCCAGGGCACAAAGAGATCGTCAAAGATGATCAGGCATTCCTGCCCGCCGTAATGAAGGTTGCCCCTGTCAGCCGGATGAGATTCTATCTTCCGGGTATCCGAAGGCTGCCGGCCCAGAATGTAGATGATCCCGGGGGCGTCCGCCTCCACGGCAAAAGAGACCGCATAATCGCGGTCCTCTTCTTTCATGGCTAGGGTCGGCATGACGATGATGTAGTGCGAGTTAAGGGCCCCGGTCTGGTGGCATTTCGCCCCCCGCACGGTGATCCCCTCGCGGTTTTCCGAAACCACCCGCAGGTATAGATCCGGGTCGGCCTGCTCGTGGGGGCGCCTGCCGCGGTCCCCCTTGGGATCGGTCATGGCCCCGTCGCAGACAGCGTTCTCATCCTGCACCTGCTGCAGGAAGCGGTTGAACCTTTGATGGTAAGGCGTGCCCAGGTCGCGTTCCATCTCGAAAGTAGTGATCTCCAACGCATTCAGCGCATCCAGGCCCACGCAGCGCTGGAAGCAGGTTCCCGTCTCCTGCCCCAGGAGACGCTGCAGCTTCACCTTCTTCACCAGGTCATCCGCCGAGCGGTGAATATGGGTGAAGCGGTTGATCCGGCGGCCGCTTAAATGAGACTCTGCAAAGATCAGCTCTTCATATTCGGGCTGCCGCTGCAGCTCATAGGTCCGGGCCACGGCAGCGGCGCTCGGACGGACCAGGGGGTGCTCCATGGGCGCGGCGGCGAGCTCACCCTGGATATAGACCTTTCTCCGG
>CAZPET010000248.1:0-3191 GCA_964585625.1 uncultured Syntrophomonadaceae bacterium | reverse complement strand
AGACCATATCGAATGGACGATCAAGTCCGTGCTGGGACAGACTTACCGGAATCTCGAATATATCATTGTAGACGGCGGATCTAACGACGGCACAACCGGTATTATCCAAAAATACGAGCCCCTTTTTGCAGGCAATTTAAAGTGGATCTCGGAACCGGATGCAGGCATTTACGATGCCATGAACAAGGGCATCGGCCTGGCCGGCGGCGATATTATCGCCTTTATCAATTCCGATGATTTCTACAGCTGCCCGGCGGCTATTGAAAAGATGGCCTCCGTTTTCAATGCTGACTACAACATCGAGGGCTGTTACTGCGACGTGGCCTACGTGGCCAGAAACAATCCCGCGGTAATCAAGCGGCTGTGGATCGAGCCGGACAAGGGCTTATTTTCCAGGCTGGAATACGGCTGGCTGCCCTGCCATCCTTCTCTGTTTATCAAGAAGAAGGTCTACGATCAATACGGGGTGTTTGATAAAAGTTACCGGATTGCCGCCGATAGCGAGCTAATGTACCGGTTTATCGGAAAACACGGCATCAAAATCGCCTACCTGCCGGAAGTTTTGATCAAGATGAGGGTGGCGGGGGTAAGCAATAACAGCATTTGCTCCATCCTGAAAGCAAACCGGGAATGTTTCAAGGCCATGAAAGCAAACAACGTCTTCCCCTACCTGGTTTTTTTAAAACCTCTGCGCAAAATAGGGCAGCTGATCAGGGCGAAATATGACCGGCAGATCGATAACCCGGTATCCGGGGGCTGGTGAAGAGCTGATGAAACGCTTGAAGGTGATCCTCGTTTCCCAGGAAGACGGCTTTTTTCTTCCGGGCGTCATCGAACAGATATTGAATGCGCCGGAGGTAAAGGTAAGCAGCATTGTTCTGGTTGACAGTGGGGGCGCCCTGAAGAACAGGAAACTCTATTTTTTGCGGCAGTTTGGCCTGGCCGGGTCGCTAAGGCTTATTTATAAATACCTGGGTGCGGAGCTGCTCGATAAGATTGACCGGCTCACGGGCTACTTGCTGTTGAAGGAAAAAAGAAGCCTGAAGGGTCTGGCCAAAAAGTACGGCCTGCCCTGCCCAGTTGTCCGGAACATCAACTCGGCAGAGGTCTACGGCATGATGGCGCAGGAGCGGCCGCATCTGATCCTTTCGTTTTCTGCACCGCAGGTTTTCAAGGAACCGTTGCTTTCACTGCCCCGGTATGGCCTGTTGAACGTCCATGGCAGCTTGCTGCCTGATTATAGAGGGATCATGCCCGGTTTTTGGGTTCTGGCCAACGGCGAGAAATTTAGCGGGGCGACGATACATCGCATGTCCGGCGATATTGATGAAGGTGAAATACTGTTTCAGGAGAGTGTAGATATATCAAAGTGCAAAACCATGTTCGAGGTGATCGGTAAAACCAAAGAAAAGGGGGGGGAGATCGCTTTAAGGGCGCTCAATTGTTTTTGCAGCCATCCGGAAGAGGTCATTTTTAAACCGAATTTAATTTCAGAGGGCCGCTATTTTAGCTGGCCCCAAAAAGAAGATGTTACTAGATTTTTTGACAGGGGGTTCCGGCTTGTCTGAGACCCGGTTCAAACATTACCTGACTGTAGACGTAGAAGATTGGTATCATCTTCTGGATCTGTCGAGCGCTCCTCCCATGTGTGAATGGCACAACATGGAAAGCAGGGTGGGGTTTAATACATACCGGCTGCTGGAGCTCCTGCAAAAGCATGATCTTAAAGCAACCTTTTTTGTCCTGGGATGGATCGCGGAGAGGCAGAAAACCCTGGTCAGAGATATTGCCGCCGCGGGTCACGAAATCGCTTCGCACGGCTACGGCCATATTCTATATCACAAATCAGACCCCGCTGAGGTGCGCCGCGATATCAGCCTCTCAAAACAGGTGCTTGAAGATATTACCGGGGCGGCGGTTTACGGGTTTCGCAGCCCGGGGTTTTCGATCAAGAGAGAGAACCTGTGGGTGTTCGAGGAGATTAGCCGGGCCGGTTATGCATACGATTCCAGTGTTTTCCCGGCCGTGAGAAATCACGGCGGCAACGCAGGTATGCCTTTGAAGCCTTTCCGGTTCGACCACGGCTTGCTGGAGTACCCTATTGGCACCTGCGAACTTCTGGGTATGAAATTTCCCTTTGGGGGGGGAGGGTATTTCAGGCTGTATCCGCTAACCCTGATCAGGGCGCTGGCCAACCGGTATGTCAAATCGCAGGAGAGCTCCTTTGTTTTTTATATCCATCCCCGGGAGATCGACCCCGCTCAGCCTGTGCTCGAGATGAGCCGCATCAGAAGGTTTCAAACCTACGTGAACCTGAAAGGAAGCTACCGTAAACTGGACCGGCTGCTGTCGCAGGTCCGGTTTGGCGGCCTGCTCAAGGAGGGAGCGGGGAGCCCGGAGCAAGCCGCCGGCGCGGAGGCTGCCGGCGGCGGAAATAGGGCGCCGTTATCCGGCGGGCCGGGCGTGCGCCCCCTTTAACCATTTCACGGTTTCGGTTACTCCTTGCTCCAGAGTGTACGGAAGCTGTCCGCAAAGATCTCGCAAGTTAGTAAGGTCATATACCGCCTCTGTGAGAATATTCTCGAACCGGAAGGTGCTGTAGGGGACCTTTTTCAGGCCCGCTCGCAGAAGCAAATCTCCGCACCGGGCCAGGGTTTTTAGAATAAACGCCGGGACCTCTACCGGCGCTCTGACCCCGAATTCGCGGCTGATGAGGACAGCCCAGTTGTATATTTCAAGCGGGAGATAATCGCCCAGGTAAAAGACTCTGCCTGCTACAGCCTGCCCAGGGGCATGCAAAAGCCGATCGAGCTGATATGCCGTGTTGCCCGCATAGCCGTAGGTTTTGCGGGAGCGCATACCTTTGGGGTGCACATAAAGCCCTTTTTGGACAGTGTGAAAGAAGTTTCTGTACGGTTCTTTGAACCAGGGGCCCCAGATAGAGGTCGGCCTGACGATGATCCATGAGCAGCTCAAGCTGTTGTTTTTCAGAATCAGCTCTTCACCCGCCACCTTGCTGCGCCCGTAGACAGTGTCCGGGCAAAAGTCAAAGTCATGCCCCGGGATGTAACCGTTTTTACAAACCAGCTTTGAAGAAGCAAAGATCACCCTTTTCAGTTCTGGCAGCTTCCCGCAGGCGGCGAGCAGGTTGGCCACACCTTCGATATTGGGACGGTAATCGTCGATGGTTT
>CAZPET010000247.1:0-3198 GCA_964585625.1 uncultured Syntrophomonadaceae bacterium | reverse complement strand
GCAGCGCCTTTTTTGTCATCCTGAGGGCGAAGCCCGAAGGATCCCTGTCCTGAGCATGTCCCGCCTGACATAATTGTTTTTGATTATTGTCATACTATCCATGGAGTGGTTGCCACAAAGTAGACGGAATGGAGAAAAGTGATGTTTCGCAAATTCGTGCGCCGGTTGAAGCGGCGCATCTTCAGGCAGGTTGTGGAGGGGCCGTTCGATCTGGCGGAGACGGCGGATGAGCTGGGGCAGCTGAAGGTTTCAGCCAACCTGCAGAATAATATGGCCTGGTTGCAGGAGATCTATTACCGCTGCGACGATATCGTCATGCGGCGTTTCGAGATCGGAACGCAGCGCCTGCCGTCGCTTCTGATCTACCTGGAAGGTTATATTGATAAGAACCGGGTCGCCGAGATCATGAACGGGTTGATGCTGCAGTCACGTCTCACCGGGCCGGATGGGAAGTTGACGGCGGAGCAATCATTCGATCTTATCGTCAACCAGGGCCTGGTCAGCAGCGAGATCAGCCTGGCTGATAATCTACAGCAGGTATCACAGGGTATCTTTTCCGGCAAGCTGGCCCTCTTTGTCGACGGCGTCGCCCGGGCTGTTCTGACCGACATTAAAGGCTATGAACATCGCAATGTAGCGATGCCCGAGACCGAGGTCGTCGTCCGCGGACCCCGGGAAGGCTTCATCGAAGAACTGGTTACCAACCTGATCTTGATACGCCGCCGGCTCAGGGGGCCGCAACTGAAAGTGGAAAAAATTGTTCTTGGAGAACAGAGCGCCACCCCGGTAGCGATCACCTACATAAACGGGATCGCCGATGAAAAGATCGTTGAAGAGGTCCGCCGCCGTCTGCTCCGCATCAAGATCGATGCTGTTCTTGACTCCGGCTATATCGAAGAGTATATCGAGGATGCCCCCTACTCCCCCTTCCCCATGGTCGGCAATACCGAAAAGCCGGACGTGGCCGCGGCGAAGCTGCTGGAGGGCCGGGTAGCCATCCTTACCGACGGCTCCCCCTTTGTGCTGATCGTACCCCATCTCCTGGTAGAAACTTTCCAGGTCAGCGAAGATTACTACTCCCGCCCCTTTTACGCCTCCATGACCCGGATGATCCGGATCGTCGCCTATTTTATCACCCTTCTTTTGCCGGCAATCTACGTGGCGGCGCAGGCCTATCACCCGGAGATGATCCCGACCATCCTGGTGGTCCGGATGGCCGGAGCGCGGGAAGGGATCCCCTTCCCGGCATGGTTGGAAGCTTTATTGATGCTGGCCATATACGAACTGCTTAAGGAGGCCGGCCTGCGCATGCCCCGGGCGGTGGGACAGGCGGTGGCCATAGTGGGAACGCTTGTTCTCGGCGATGCCGCCATCCGCAGCGGCATCGTCACCCCGGCCATGGTTATCGTCGTGGCAATGTCCGGGATTGCCGGCTTCGTCATCCCCCCGGAATCGGAATCGATCGCCGTATTGAGATTTCCCTTTCTCTTCGCCGGCAGCGTCCTCGGCCTCTTCGGGGTCATGCTGCTGGTATTTATCGTTGTCGCACATGCCGTCTCGCTGCGCTCCTTTGGCGTTCCCTATACCTCCCCGCTGGCCCCCGCCGCCTACGGCGAATGGAAGGATGTCTTTATCCGGGCGCCGTGGCCCTGGATGCTGCGCCGGCCGCGGGCAATTGTCCGGCGGAATCTCCGACGTCAGGAAACGGGTCAGGTGCCGCAGCCGGCAAAGGGAAAAACCGGCCCATCATCAGGGGAAAAAGAGGCATAGCTTGATGAATGTTATGGATGAGAAGATCTCCGGCAGGCAGTTGACCTTGTTGCTTTTTTGCATATTGATATCCACCACCATTTTAATCCTGCCGGCTTTGATGGTTCAGGAAGCAAAGCAGGATGCCTGGCTTTCAATGATCCTGGTTGCTGCTTTTGGGATCCTGACCGGGCTGCTTCAGGTTCGCCTGGGGCTCCGCTTTCCCGGGAAGACCATTATTGAATACAGCAAAGAGATCGCCGGCAGGTTCCCGGGAGCGCTGCTGGGATTATCCTATATCTTCTTGCTCTTTTATTTCAACGTGCTGATTATCCGCGAATTTTTGGAGCTGCTGAAAAGCGAATTTTTTCCGGAGACGCCGATGGAAATTTTCGCCGTAGTGATCGTGCTGGCGGCGGCCTATATAATTCGCCGCGGCCTGGAGGTGCTCTGCCGGACCAACGAAATCTTGCTGCCCTTTGAGCTGCTTTTTATTATCGGAGGCGTGCTTTTAATCTTTAAAGATCTTGAATTTACCCGCCTGCTGCCGGTCCTCTCCGGCGGGCTGCTTCCGGTTTTGAAGGGGGCTTACCCGGCGACGGGTTTTGTCGCTGAAACAAATCTGGTGGCGATGATTTTGCCCGCTCTGAATATCCCCCGGCAGGCCGCTAAATCGGTGGTTACCGCCGTGGTAGCAACTGGCCTTGTACACACCGTCCTCTCCGTCGCCGTCATCGCTCTGCTGGGCTCTGCAACGATGGACCGTTTTTTCTCAGTGATCGACCTCTTCCGCTATATCAGCGTGGGCGGTATCATCGAGCGGCAGGAGGCCCTGGTTATGGCTATCTGGACCGGCACCGGCCTGGTTAAAATCGGGCTCTACTACTACTGCACCTGCCTGGGCCTGGCCCGCTGGACCGGACTGCGGGACTACCGTCCGCTGGTCTTCCCCATAGGGTTGCTCCTGGTGCTGGTCTCCATTATTCACTTTCCCAATATCGCCGTTCTTCGGGAAACGATCTTGAAAATAATACCCGCCGCGCTTTCGATACAGGTCGGGCTGCCGCTGCTTCTGTTGATCATTGCCGCCATTAGAGGGATAGGAGGGTCTGCCGGTGAGAAAGCGGGTTAGCCTTTTGATCTTACTGGCAATATTATTGGCGGTTACCGCAGGCTGCTGGAACTACCGTGAGCTGGAGCAGCGCGGCCTGGTCTGCTGCGTGGGGATCGACCGGGCGGCGGAGGCCGGGAAGGTCAAGATGACGGCATCGGTGATCCGTCCGGGTGAGGTCAGCTCCGCGACCGGCCAGGGAGGCGTGGTCCGGGCCAAGGCGGCCTATTACACCGCCACCGGTTATACGATCTTTGATACGACCCGGAACTTTGTGATGCAGACGAGCCGGCGGCTCTTCTGGGGCCATAACCGCAACCTGATCATCGGCGAGGCGG
>CAZPET010000246.1:0-3201 GCA_964585625.1 uncultured Syntrophomonadaceae bacterium | reverse complement strand
CAAAAAAGTAAGGACGGCGATGAGCAGGATTATATATTTTTTCATTTTCCTCTCCCCCCCCTCCGCCGGGATCTTAATAAAAATCATCGATCAAACAAGTCCCGCCAGCCGGCTTACAGATCTTTCATAAAGACCCTTACTGTCACCTTCAGCCATTTTCATCCCCGGTGTCCCACGTATCCCACGGTATCCCACGGTATCCCAGATCAGTATATTTCAATCTTGATCGATCCGCAGCGGCCTGCGTTGCAGCTGCTCTCGGCGACGGAGCAGGCCGTCACGGCGACGATCAGATCGATCATCGCCTGCAGCTCAATATAATCACCCGGTTTGGAAAGAGGTTCGCTGACCTCGATGCGCCCGTCGTCATAAACCCGGGTATTCATAAATATGTTGAATGGCGTGCGGATATAGGTCTCGTCAAGGCCGTATCCGGCCAGCGCCCGCTTGAAATTCTCATGACAGCTCGGATGCTCGCCTGTGATTTGGTACTGAAAGCGGTACATTTCAGGACTGCAGGGGGGATGCAGCAGGTCGTGTGCCCCGACGGTATCCGCGGTAACCTGCAGCATCGGCTGATACAGATTCGAATAAAGATAGTCGCCCACCTTGATGTAGAGCGAACTGTTGTTGTCAATGGTTACACCTGTCGAGAGATATTCGCGCGGCCCTTTGGAGTTGAAGGCGGCAAAATCGGCGACCTGCTTCCCCTCCGGGTCGATCACCCGCACCTTCTCGCCTTTCTTCAGTTCAAAAGCACACCCTTCTTGAGGCGGAATTACTAAACTCACTTGTGCTGAATCGAATGCCATCATGCTTTCTCCTTTTCAAACGTTTAAAAAAACCGGGCCGGACCCGGCGAAAACCGTCCCTGCCGGGTTTCACAACGGCTCCAGGCCAATCATTCACCTTTGCTCTGGGGATTATTTCGACGCCGGATTGGGCCGATCCTTTCTTGCCGGGATAGCGAAGCGCCGATCCTCTAGCGGTAAAGAGCCATGAAACGCTCCATATAGTAGATCAGGACCTGGTTATAATAGCCGGGAAAGTAGAAGTCGCTGGCATGACCGGCCCGCTGCATCTGCAGTACCGCACACTGACCATTGCCGGCAGCGTGGTACTTTTCTTGAAAAAGAAGCGCCGTCAGCGAAGGAACCACCCCGTCATTGCTCCCCTGGTAGATCAGGCAGGGAGGGCTCTTTTCATCTACCATCAGACCGACATCGATCCATTCTGCCGCCCCGCCGATAACCGGTAAAAAAAGCGTCCTGTTGGCCGGGTAAAAGGGGATATAACCCTTGGCTACCAGCTGATCGCTGATGATATCGGGATAGCCGCCTCCGGTAGCGGCAAGGGCCAGCGCCGTGGTCAGCTGCCCCCCGGCTGATCCCCCGGAGATAAAGACCGAACTAAGATCCAGATCATATGCAGCAGCATGTTCAGCCAGGTATTTAGTGAATATCCCCAGATGGCGCACCATGTCATCCAGGGTAAAAGGGCCCACAAGTTCGTTCCGGGCCAATAATGGCTGTAATGCAGTTAGCTTCACCCGGTCGGTCAGGCCGTACTGCAAATCAAAGACGGTATAGCCTTGAGCGGCGAAATACTTGTTTACCTGCATCATGTTGGCAAAGCCTTTGTCACCGGTGACCCAGGCGCCCCCGTGGATCCGGATCAGCACTGTTCCCCGGCCTGGCAGATCATTTCTACCTTCGGGAGGCATGAAAACATCGTAAGAGAGCTTCAGCCCCTCGTCAATGCCGCTGCTCCCCTCATAAAACAAAATGTCCTTTTCATAGCGGTAGTCTCCCGGGGGCAATCCCAAAAAGTAGGCGGGCAGGGAGAACGGCGTATTTAGAAAATAATCTGTCGCAGCCAATTGATCATGTTCCGGCCGGCTGCTGCCAAAAGCCCGGGTAAATTCAGCCTCCGCCTCTGAAATGGTCCCGGGCATGGCCAGCAGGGGCAGCAGGTAAATATTAAAACAGATCAGGCCAAGGATGCCGGTAAACACAGCCGCGGCGCTGCCCGGCCGGTTTTGCAGCTTTAACAGTAAAAGAGCTACACTTAGAAGAATAAAAGCGTGAAAAAGGGCATACCCGGAAAGTATGGTCTCGATACACTGGATCACACTTTCCACAAAGAAAGATCTATCCCCGGCCAGTAAAAAGTAGATGCTTGCCGATCCGCCAATCAAAGCGATGTAGCATAGCACAGTAACGGCTTTCTTAGCCCCCCTCCCGCTCTCCCGGGGGCCTATCCGGCGGCCCTGCCGCAGCGGAAAACCGGCCTTAACCGCCGCCAGGTTTTGCCATGCCAAAGCCGCCCCTAAAATGAGGCTGCTAAAATAAATGAAATAGATCGCCCCGTAGATCAGGCTGTTGAAGCGGCTGGTATAGATCAGGGCAATTAGCAGGTTCAGCCCGGCCATCGCCGGCAAACCGGCAATCATGGCTGCCAGGCAGAGATAGCCCCGGCGGTGCAGGCGGCGTCCAAGATAATCATTTCGATCGACAGCGCGGTCATCCAGGTAAACCAGCATGTTAACCGCCGCCAGGGCCAGCAGAAAAAATAATCCAAAAATATTATCCGCCACCATATCTACCGGTGCAGCAAGATGAACCACCCCTCCGGCGATCGCCGGTAAAGAGAATCCTAAAGTAAGGATGCTCACCAGGTAGATCAGTTTAACCCGTCTTTTTTTCATCCCGGCCCCACCTCGGGTTCCAATTGTCTCTATCTTCTACATGGTATTGGAATAATCCTTGCATAAGTGACATTTAGGAACCAGCCTTGACACGGCCGGGTTGACGATGCTAATATAATTTTGTTCTTTCAATACCTACTGAGCAGGCCGTGGGTCTTGGTACTCATGGGCCGGGCCGCTTTGTCAGGCAGCAGGGTGACACCTGTGGGACGGTAGCGTCTCACAGGTGTTTTTATTTATCTGCCGGTTTGCCCGGGTATTGTTTTTACGCTCTGTCTAATGATAAGAAAGGTAAATCCATTGAAACGGGCGTTCCGCGCCGCCTGACATGAAAAATTAGATTTTATAGGAGAGGATTTTAGGTGCCTGCACTCAACGGTTTTGACGGTGATTACACCGGTCTGACAGATCAGGAAGTTGCCCGGTTGCAGCAGCGCTACGGCAAAAACGAGATTATTCCGGAGAAAAAAGAGAACTTTTTCGGGAAAGTGCTC
>CAZPET010000245.1:0-3248 GCA_964585625.1 uncultured Syntrophomonadaceae bacterium | reverse complement strand
GGCCCTTCGTGTAAGGATCTTTGGCGTCAATGGTGGCCGACAGGCTTTGGATCGTATCGAGAAAGGTTTGGCGCATATTCATGTATGAAATAAATGACTGGCGGGCAATCAACATTGGAATACAGAATAATACCAGGCCCCAGATTCCGATATTTTGATAGATCAAGGCGATAATCAAACCCAGGGGCGCCATGCTGATATAACTGGGCGCTGCCCACTTGATGTTGGTCAGCCAGATCGAGGACGGCCGCTCCTGCCGGGTCAGGGCGATTATGAAGGTGATAAAAAAGCTGTTCAAAAGAAAACAGAGCAATAACGGGACCAGTGCAGCCGTCAAATAATGCAGTGAAAAATTAAGCTGTCCGGGGTTGACCGAATGAAAGGCCAGCGCAGCAATCCCCGTCGAAAGGGTGAGCTGGGCGGCGTTGAACAGGTACTGGACCAGGCTTCTGCCCTTGCGCAGGGACAGCAAATCACCCAGCACGCTGATGATCACGACTACTATAGGTTGAAAGATGAGGATGGCGCCGAAAATAACGGCGAAGCTGACAGATATTATCACCCCGTTGGGCAGCCTGACGGGATAGGAATCCGACAAAAAAGTCAAAAAGAGAAATAACAGAATGGTAAGCCAGTTCAGGTCAGCCCAACCGGTTATGAAAAACAGGTAAACCAGCAGGCCCACCGCAGCCACACCCAGGATGACAAGATATATTTTGGCAGTTAGAGAAAGAGATGTTTTCATGAACCCGCTCCTTCAGCAAATCATGAAATTGAAGCCGGGAGTAGTATTTTACCTTAGCCCCACTTAAACATAGCGCCGCCGGCGAGGATCAAACTGGCCAGCGCCAGGAGAACCTTCAGGAAGGAAGCCTTCATGGTTTTTCCCCCTTTGACTGGTTCTCAGCGGTTTCCGCTAGACCGCCGGTGCGCTCCGCTCGTTTTTCCGCTCGTTTTCAAAAATAACTAAGATAAACATGCTCCCGGCTTCAAAATTAAACGCGGCCTATCGCAACCAATCTCCGGTTAATCGCATCCAGGGTCGCCCGGGCGGTTGCCTCCATTTCATCGCCTCTGTTCAGGGCGGTGCCCGGTAAAATTTCTTCTCCCGGTCCAAGACAGAGAGATATAACAGCAATAATTACCTCCTGACCGGCGATCCTGATTTTCTGAACGTCGGCGGTTACGAATTTACTGTTGCTCTCCAGGTACTGTTCGACAGCGTTCAGGGTTGCTTCCGCCACCAGGCGCAGGCGGTATTGCCTGGTATTGGGACCCAGGACTGAGGCTGCAAACATCTCTTCACCCAGACTGATGGTGATCGTAATCGCAATTTCTTCATTGCCCGTTGAGCAATTAATTCTATGCAATTTTAGCCTGGGACCGGGGACAGGTATGGTCTTGCCTGTCTCCCCCAACTGGGCCACGCTGATCTGCTTGTGGTCAATGGCTGTCCCAAGCTTGATGAGCGTTGCAGATTCGATATCCCTTACTATTTGTTTGGGTGTGCGTGAATGATCGGCCAGGACGTGTATCTCGACAATATTATTGTTTTCACATACAACCTGCGAAGAAAGAACTCCTTTAACCTGAGAGATAACTGCTTCGACTTCTTTAACGTGAGAGTTAATCCTGCCCGAGATGACCCGCCCCCCCTTCCCAACAAGGTGTTTTCTTACAGGCATCGATAAGCAGTTTACAAAACATCCTTTTATATCCCGGTTATTGTTATTCTACTCCACGTTTCACTTTTCCTTTTTTCTAACTTTTTTCTGACTTAAAAAAACAAAAATTGTCAGAGTTCGACCCGGAGCCGGTTTTTCATTTCACTTCTTCACCTCGTGGGCTACCCAGGAAGGCAACACCCTGGACGATCCATCTCTTCTCTTTCTTGCATCCCTCATCCAAAAGCAGAATCAGCACTATTAAGCAAAGGTTGAGTAATTCATTTGAGTTGGAGGATGTCGCCGGGGCGGGTAGAGGTGCGCCTGAAGGTGCCCGCCGGAGCTTCGATCACGCAGCTCGCTCGGCGCACGATAGGACTGATTCTACAGGGCGGCATCTCGTGAATCAGCAGACAGAGAATGCCTCGATCATCAATAAAGGCGACATCAATAGAGAATCTCATTCCTAAAGTATGTACGGAGTTGCAGGGCTTAAGCAGCAGCCCCCGCCCCGGAGGGAGCTCCCTGCACCCGAGCAGCCCTATGAAGCGGGAATAAAAGTTGCCGGCAACAATAACCTCTTCAAGCAGGATCACCTGCCGGGTAATATTGAACAGCTGCATTTTTGTCTTCCCCCTAGGCTTTACCATTGAGAAGATTGGTGCTGTCTCCTTCGTGGCCGCGCTTCCGCGCATGCGGATCGATATATTTAAATATGAAATCGCCAGATTTGAATTCGTCATCATGAAAGAGCTCTTTGCGGGTAGCAATACCGCCTTCAAATTCAATGACCCCGGGCGGGGTGCATTCCACAAACTTGGCCGGCAGGAACGCCCTGCCGCGGGAAAAGAGAGCCTGCCAGCCGCGCATAAAGGAAGGACTTTTCGGCTGCTGCGTGTAAAAAAGAAGCTCATGCTCAAAAGCGCCGCCTTGGATTAAGAAATCATCTGCAGTCCGGCGCCGGTTTAAAGAAACCACTGCCTTTTGAGCGTAATCACGGCCGAGTTTTAGCTTGTAAATATGCTGCCGGCCGCCTGCCGACGCCCCGTTTTGATCCATCCTGCAGCACAGTTCGCCCAGGCTCAGGTAGGGCAGCAGAAGAAAGCGATAGAGCAGGCTCCCGCCTCCCCGGATCAGGACGCCCGCGGCTAAAAGAGACAGCAGCAGGACGGGGGCGTATTTCAGGAGGCCAAAGATGCGACCGGCAAAGTAGCGACCGGGGGAGAACAGGTTGACGGGCAGTTCCAGTAAGGCTGGATCCGTTGAACTGAGGGGATGCCCTGCCTTGAGCGAGAGCGGCAGGAGAAGCGGACCGTTTTCCAGTTGCCGGCTGAGCACGGCTTCGACAAGCACTTTTTTTACCTCTCCGGCTTCAAGACGGATTTTGCTTTCTTTCAGACGGAAGAGATCGCCCCCGGCGCAGTTGAGCAAAAGAGTTTCCGGAAGCTCCGAGCGGTTTTCAACCTGAAGCGGAATGCGTAGCACACCGCCGGGGACAGCCCGCAACTCTGCCGGTAACAGTACCGTGGTAATTTGACCCAGTGGGTGCACGGTAAAGCTGCCCAGATTTTTTACTAAGAAGAA
>CAZPET010000244.1:0-3250 GCA_964585625.1 uncultured Syntrophomonadaceae bacterium | reverse complement strand
GTTGTTCCGGAATTGAAATATCATGGCATTACGGGCTATCGTGAAATAATCCGCCAACCCTGGCGGATTATTTACAAAGTTGAAGGGGATAGAGTCTGGGTTCTTGCAGTCACCGACGGCAGAAGAAACGTAGAAGACCTGCTGCTTGTCAGGTTGATAGAAGAAGAGTAGCGAAGAGCTGAAAAATCAACGAATCATTAGATCTAAAGTCTGTAATACAGGAAGGGCGGATTTGTGCGGGTGGGGCATTACTGTAGAATATGCAAAAGTATAAGGCTGAATGAGGCTTTTTCCGGAAAAGGGCACAAGATTCATGTGTGCAAAGAATGTAAGCAAATACCTAAAGAAAAGCGAGAGGCCATTGAACAGGAAGATGAAATATTCGGGTTTATGAAGCAGTCACATATATCAGGCAGGAACGTGGAACGTTTAAAAAAGCTGGCCTCTTCCGGTAACCCGAGGATCAAGGAACTGGCTGAAGTAGTCCTGGAAGTTGCCCGGGTTAAGCCGTATAAAAAAAGACGCCTTAAGGTGCTGGCCCGGGAAAGAAGAGACCTGTTGCAAAAGCTTAAAGAGACCGGGCTGATTTACGCGCATCATTACTAAAAACCAGGCAGCTCAGGCCGCGTGTGAAGAACCGGCGGCGAATGTATTGTACGATTACAATTTCGAAGATCAAGGCGAAACAACTGCATGAATTTCCAGGATCCGGTCAACCCGGAAATTCCGCAAAGCCTTTCTGTTATGACAATAGGCCTCCATGCCGAGAAAAGGTTTTCCCCTGTATTCCATATCCCCAACAAACCTGGGGCTAACCATACGCTGTGTTTTTTCATCTTCAGACTTAAGGTATGTAATTTCAAGGGAAGATTTATTTTCTATCGCCTGCTTGATCAACAGGACCTTCTTATCGACGGGCATATTTTTTTCTGAAAGCTGGTACTGGAACCCGGTGATAAATTTAACCACCCGCCAGTCAATCCAAATATCCGTTTCCCGGATCTTTCTTTTCAGGTAAATGCCCTCCAGGTTCCGGCAGCGAGATAAGGCTACATAGAGCTGCCCGGGGACAAAGGCGCCCCGGCCCAGGTCAATGGCCACATGGTCAAAGGTTTTGCCCTGGCTTTTATGAATCGTGATCGCCCAGGCGAGCTTTAAGGGATACTGTTTGAAGGTGCCCATCGTTTCCGAAGCAACTGATTTCGTATCCTGATCCCAAAAAAATCGGTTAATGCTCCATTTAAAGGGCTTTACTGTTTCAGTTGCCCCATCAAGGAGCCTCACTGACAGTTCATCCTTTTTGATCTTGGCGATTGTACCGATAGTCCCGTTAATCCACCGCCCTTCAGCATCGTTATTTAACAGCATGACCTGGGCTCCTTCTTTCAATAGAAGCACTTCTGCGGCGGGAAAATATTTTTTATCCACTTCTCCGCCGATCTCTGCGGTGAAATAATGACGCTTGCCCGGCAGTTTTTCCAGCTCGGCCTCATTTCTCTTATCGGCCATGGCATTGGTGGTGGTTAAATAAATAACCCCGTCAGGCAATTCGAGGTTGTCGCCGGCAGCCCTGCGGTTAATTGTCTCCAGATCTGTACCGGTAACGGTTTTGTTGCGGATTTTGTTTAACAGCTCTATAAAGACCGGGTCGGTTTGGCGGTAGATTTTCTCCAGCTCCAGAAAGGTGAACTCCATATCCTGAAAAACCTTGGCATCAAAAAAATACTCGCTTTCATAATACTCCTTAAAAATTTGCCGCTCCTGACCGGTAACAACCGGCGGGATCTGGTAAAGGTCGCCGATGAGGATCATCTGGATGCCGCCGCAAGGAGCCCCCGGGGTTTTGCCGTTTATCCGCAAGAACTGATCCACGCAGTCCAGGAGATCGGAGCGCACCATAGAAATTTCATCAATCACGATGGAGTCGATGTTCTTGTAGATAGGAGACGCTTTCTTTTTTGCGCCCTTCTTAACTTTATCCACCGTCACATCCGGTCTGAAACCAAAAAAGGAGTGGATGGTCTGGCCGGATATATTTACCGCGGCTACCCCGGTAGGGGCCAAAACTACTATTTTTTTACGGGTGATGGAGCGGAAATATTCCAAAAGGGTCGATTTCCCCGTACCGGCCCGCCCGGTAATAAAAATGTTATTGCCGGTCTCTTCCATCAGTCGAAGGGCTTCGGCAAACTGTAAATTAATCTCGATACCTTTACGCAATGATGCCACCTGCCTTATAGATCAGGGAGACGCCCCTTTGGGCGCGCCAACCAACAATTCCCGAAGGATACCACTTCTTTCTACCAATTTGACACAAACGTTTCTCATACCTTCTTTTTCCCGGTGTGTATATATGAAACGTGATCAGAGCCCTTGATGGAGGCGATGGTTGCCTGGGGGGGCTGGAGAACGGGCAGCCGATATTTAACGCTGACGAGCAATCAAGTTCGCTGTATGATGCAGTTGAGCACATATAAAGGTGTGGGATACTTAAGCAAGCATGGGGGTGCTGGCCCGGGAAAGAAGAGACCTGTTGCAAAAGCTTAAAGAGACCGGGCTGATTTACGCGCATCATTATTAAAAACCAGGCATTTCAGGCCGCGTGAGCGTTATGGAGACAAGACCATACATGCGGGCCCTGGCCGGCTTCAGGACTGGAAGATTTCGTTTACCGGGATCGCCAGGCCTACAAAATTGTAAGAGAGCAGCGTATCCCCGGGCTTGTAGGCGGTACATTCGCCGATGCTGCAGTCTTTAAAGCCGTATACCAGGACCGAGCGCTTTTCCGGATCGACGATCCAGAATTCCTTAACCCCGGACAGCATGTATGTGTTCAGCTTGTCGACCATGTCCTTGGTGCGGGTGCTTTTCGATAAGATCTCGATGCAGAGCTCCGGCGTGCCCATGTATCTTCCTTTTTCGTTGATTGCTGTTTCCAGATCGCAGGCAACCAGCAAATCGGGCTGCATCACGTCGGGCGTTTTGAAACCTTTTTTATAAAAATGGACATCAAAGGGTGCATAAAATACCTTGCACTTTTTACCTTCCAGGTAGGCGCGAAGTTGAATATGCAAATTTCCCGAAATATCCTGGTGGAAGGTGTCCGGTGAGCTTAACAGGACAATTTCACCGTTGATATATTCCATGCGCAGCTCGCTTTTCTCGTAGATCTCCATGAACTCTTCGTAAGATACTTTTTTGCCGCCGTAGATGTAGTCCCGCGCTTTTTCCTTCACCATAAAATAGCGCT
>CAZPET010000243.1:0-3263 GCA_964585625.1 uncultured Syntrophomonadaceae bacterium | reverse complement strand
CTTTGGACTGAACAACTTCTTTATTTTTTACAGCTAACCGGTTCCAAAAGAACCAGATCAAGAAGAGCAGCAGGCCGTAACCGGCGAAAAGTCCCAGGGTTATCAGAAGATAGCGCAGCGGCATTTTCGTGATAAAACCGTACAGAGGGTAATTCATAAAAAGAAGCAGCGGAAAGCCAACCAGCAAAGATAACCCTCCGGCACAGGCCAGATCTTCAGCCGCCGGTGAATTCAATTCCGGTTCAACCATGCGCAGAAGCGCTACGGCGGAGGCGATAGTCCCGGTAAGATAACCGAAAGTGACCGTACTTCTGGCCAGCTGCTGGTCTGCGTGCATTTTGTGAGAGGTATAATAGACAAACAGTGCCACCCCCACCCCGCTGATCAATGAGAGAATGACCACTTCGGCCCAGTAGTCGGCGTAAATCAGCAGGGGTACCGCCGCAAGGGAGGCGGCAATCATGTAGTCAACCATGGTTCCGGAGATCCTTTGCATCGTTCCGCTGTCGAAAAGGTAGCCCAGACCAAGCCAGTTGATGATTTTACGGCCCAGATAGCCCAGGAGAAGACCAAACAGAAAGTTATAATTCCAGAGAACCCCTCCCACAAGCTCACCCGCGCTGCCGAATCGCGACAGCCAGCCTGAGAGCTGGCCCATGCAGGAAAATACAAGCAGGTACAGAAAACCTACCAGAGCCAGATGCAGGGCCAGAGACTCTATTGCTTCAGGAGCGGTGGTGAGATGCCCGCAGGCCGGCTTTTCGCTTTCCCGGGGAATAATCCCTTCACGAGCATCCCGGCTGACAGGCTCCGCCGGGCCAGTCTTCTTCTGACGCTTGCGGGACCAGAGAACCAGGATGGCACCCCCCAAATAAGCCCAGAGAAGACCCATCACGCCAAAAGAAAAACCGGCACGCCCTCCCCCGGCAAAACCGACCTGCTCCCATTGCAGGCCGATGCCTGTAGCGGTGATATGATCAAAGCCGAAACCGAGCAGCGGCAGCATTGAAAAAGAGGGGAAAAAGTTCGGGAATAGCGCCCACACCCAGAGCAATGTAAAGATGCACCCGATCACAGCCAGGAGGGCATAACTCTGGCCGATAATCATGGTCGTGGTAAAAATAGTCCGGCCTTTCTTGCGGGGTGATTCCCTTAAACCGATCAGGATGAAAATACCGGTTAAGAGATGGTAGACCGTAAGGTTCAGATCATCCAGGGAGATCTTCATGATCCCAAATAGCTGGCCGCTGCATAAAAGCACGATCAGACCGGCGATCATTGCATTTGGAATCATCAAACGCTGCAGAAAGGGAACCTGCTTTCTTAAAAAAGCAGCGAGCAATAAAGCAGCGCTGATGTAAGCAAAAAGGAGGACAAAATTCCATCCATTAACTGCTGTAGCCACCGTTTCACCTCTCCTTGTTAAAATTTATCGACTTGTCACTATATGATACAATTATCAGACAGTTTTGTCCATACCATTTTTAAAGAATATATAAAAGGGAGGCAACCCTGATTGCCCCCCTTGATCAATTTATGACTGAAGTTGAAGCTGAAGAAACAGCTAATCTACTTTTGCTTTTTTGCGGCTGTAAAAGAAAACTCCGGCCAAGAGCAGCACCGCGGCGCCCGCGCAAAGATAAATCCAGGTATAGCTTTTTTGAGCGGCCTCTTCATCATCCAGAGCCCAGACCAGTTCCGCATCTTCGGCTATATCCTCGCCTTCGGCGGAGGTGATCCCCACTTCCCCTTCTTCATCCGGGCGGACATAATCCGGCGCTTCTTCATCAGGGGCCGGTTCTTCCTCATCCTCCAGCACCGGCTCGGGAGTTGCGTCCACATCCCCTTCGTCATGACCGGCGCCGGGCTCCGGCTCGCTGCTGACCGGATCGTCGGGCCCTGTAGCCCCGGCCAGGCCTGCCGGCACCAGGATTAAAGCTGCCAAAAGAAGTGCGGCGATAATTTTTTTCCTCATCCCGGTAACCTCCTTTCAACTTTTTTCTATAGGTATGACCGTTTCAGGCGGCCAAAAGTTCCCGGGACCTTCATTATTGATTCCTAGGAGGGAACTGTCACAAAGTAAAACCCGTTTTTCAGAGTTACCGGATAGTTGACTTTGTTTACGGTTAGATTGATCGTCCCCTGCGGAACGGCCAGGTAAACCCTGGTGTCAGCTGAAGCATGCTCGTGCAGCTGCAGCGTGACACTGCCCGCGCGAATGATCAGTTTTTCAATCTGGGCTCCGGGGTAGATATGCCCGGTAGCGCCCAGGAGGTAAGGCCTCTTTTCCCGCGGTTCAATCTTGAATAAACATACAGTTTCATACGGAGCCATATGCAATGTTGTCCCCGGATGAATAACAAAATAATCCGGATGAAAATACAGGCCGTCTGCCAGGGTGGTCGGCCGGGTTTCGGCAGTTAGATTGGCCAGGGCCAGGTAGTGCCTGCGGTTGGCCGTAAATTCAATCCGGTAGAGCCCATCCTGGCTTTCAAGGCAGTCGACCGCGCATTCCATACCCGGGAAGCCCCGGCGCAGCAGTGTTTGCTGCTCTGCGGTATATTCACTAAGATTATCTGAAAAAAAGATCAGCCCTCCTAAAAGCTGGTTCAGAAAAAAAATAGTGCTCCGCTGCTGCCGGGAAAGCCGGTTCAAATTTGATTTGGGAAGCCCGTCCCGCAGGATAAAAACATCCGGATCGTTGCGAAACGCCTGCCGGTCAAGATGGTACCTCCCGATGGTAGACCTGAGCGAGTTACCCGCAGAACCTCGTTCCCTGTACGAGAATCCCTTGAACCGCAGATCCCATAACGGAGCCGTATCAGAACCAATGCGGCAGTAGTCAACCCGTCCCATCGCCGGTCCCAGGGGAACGCCGCATCCGAGGATCCTGCTCTGTTTTGTCTGCGCCCGGATGAACTCCATCACTTCTGTCATCACTGCGCCTCGCGTCTTTCCCTGCCGGGGCATTAAGGCTGCGGCATAGAGAAAGTCTATTTTAAGCAGACGGTAGCCCCAATCATCCTGTAGCGTCTTGAAAATCCGGCCCAGGTAATCCTGAAATCCGGGAGCGTAAAAATCGAGGGCATAAAACCATCCGTTCCAGTTGGGGTTATAACCCGCCCTAACCGGCTTCCCCCGGCGGTCGCGCATCAACCAGTCCGGGTTTTCCCGGTAAATTCGCGAGCGGCAGTCGCAGATGAACGGCGCCAGCCAGAGCCCCGGTTGGAAACCGGATGCGGTAATGGTACCGGCAATTTTTT
>CAZPET010000242.1:0-3276 GCA_964585625.1 uncultured Syntrophomonadaceae bacterium | reverse complement strand
CGGCCTGCCCCTAATAAAAGAGCCATTCAGACGGCGACGTTTCCGCAGCCGCCACGGCAGTCTTGAAGCCCGCCTCTTGCAGGCAGGAATTGAGATATGCAGCCAGGTAGCCGACCACGGGCTGCTCGGTTCCGCCGTGCCCGGCGTCGATCAGGCCGAGACCGTACGCCTGGGCCTTCTTCAGGTCATGATAGCGGAAATCGCCGGAGATGAATAGCTCGGCTCCCCCCGCTGCGGCAGGTTCGATCAAAGAGCCGCCGCTGCCGCCGCAGAGAGCCACCCGGCTGAATCTCCGGTCCGGGGGCGCCCAGCAGCGCAGCGATCTCAGGCCGAGCTCTTTGCGGCAGCGCCCCGCAATATCTTTGAGGGTGCAGGGGTTTTCCAGTGAGCCGATCAGCCCCAGGCCGAAGGGCTCGCCTTCAAGATCCAGGGGATAAAGATCGTAGGCCGGCTCCTCGTAAGGATGCACATCCAGAAGGGCCCGCACAACGGCACTCCGGCGGGAGGCCGGCAGAATCGTCTCCAGCCGCTTCTCATCGACCTGCTCCAGCCGGCCCCGGCGGCCGATGAAAGGAGCGCTGCCCTCCAGCGGCATAAATGTCCCGGTGCCGGAAACCTGGAAGCTGCAGTGGCTGTAACGGCCGAGCGAGCCGGCCCCTGCCGCGGCCAGGGCCTCCTGCAGCTGCTCTTCATGGCCGGCAGGGACGAAAACAACAAGTTTCAGCAGCCGGTCGTACCCGGTGACCTCGAGAACCCGCCGCCCTTCCGCGGCCAGGCCGAGCCGCTCCGCCAAGAGATGATTAACCCCCCGGGGGGCGATATCGAGATTCGTGTGAGCGCTGTAAACGGCAATTCGCCGGCGAATGGCTGCGGCAACCAGCGCGTTTTGGGGAGCACTTTCATCCACCGACTGCAGCGGCTCAAAGAGCAGCGGATGGTGGGTCACGACCAGGCCGGCCTCTTTGGTTACCGTCTCTTCCAGGACAGCCTCATCCAGCTCCAGGGCCACAAGTACTTTCTGCACCGCCGCATGCGGATCGCCCACCTGCAGGCCGACCGGATCTCCGGGCAGCGCCAGGGCAGGCGGCGCCAGCTCTTCAATATAGCCGGCTACTTGCTGCACGGTTGCAAACAAGGCGACACCTCTTTCTGCAAACTTATCTTTCCGAACCCGCGGACCTTTTGGATGGCTTGATATATCCCGGGGCATATCATTACATTTACCTTATTCCCCGAATTCTATTTACTTTCCTGCCCGGGCAAAGACAGCTTTAACTCTTTATAGGAACGGGACAGCCTGGCGGCCGCGGCACTGTCACCGCCATGCCGGATCAGGCGGCCGCCCTTCCCGGCGGCAAGCAGGTAAGCGCCGGCTGCCGGTTCAAAGGCCGGGAGCCGCAACCGGGCCCGGGGAACGGCGCGGTGCAGGGCCAGCGTGAAGGAGTCGATCAGAAGCGGGTTATGCTGCCGCGCTGCAGCGAACATCCCTCCGGCAAGAACAACATCACACGGCTCCTGTTCCATCCCCACTGCTTTGATCACCGCGGCGCAGTCACCGCCGGCCGCCGTCCCCATCCGGATAAGAATCTCCTGGGCGACGGTGTCACCTTCAGAGGCAAGTTTAAACACAAGTGCGGGCAGCAGGTAGATGCTGCGAAATTTCAATGAAAGATCGTCGCGAAGGGCAGCCGCCAGATCGCTGTAATCGCTGAATTCGCCGTCAAAAGCCGCCAGCACCTTCTCCTCGAGGCGGCTCTGCGGTCCGGTCCCCTCCTCCGAGCGGAAAGCATGGTGCAGCGCTTCGCGGGCCAGGTCGGCGGCGCCGCCCCAGTTGCCGCATTCGTAACCGAGGCTGCGCAGGGCGGACTGCAAGCCGTCCCTGTTCCGGGCGGCGGCGTTGGTCCCGGTGCCGCAGATCGAGACCGCCCCAAAGGGAGAATCTGTTCCCGCCCGGAAAGCAGCCCAGCAGTCATTGACCAGTTGAAAATCAATTTCGGGGAAATTCCCGGTTAGCTGATCCTGTAGAAGTTCAAAATCGGCCGGCAGATCGGCGCCGCTCAATGC
Source organism: uncultured Syntrophomonadaceae bacterium (assembly GCA_964585625.1). Taxonomy (GTDB): domain Bacteria; phylum Bacillota; class Dethiobacteria; order DTU022; family DTU022; genus JAAZIN01. The sequence goes on along the minus strand of CAZPET010000242.1, from coordinate 1,212 downwards.
AAAAACAGTGAAGGCAAGATCACCGCGATCAAGGCCGGCCTGCTGCAGCGCCGCATCAAGCGCTTCCGCCGCCGCATGCATCGCCGCCGCGGCCCCCACCACCTGGTAGTTAGAAGGACCGGCCAGTCCGTAACCCATAATATTACCGTCTCCGTCGCCGCAGAGAGCCAGGGTTTTTGTGGCCCCGCCGTCGACGCCGGCATAGTATCTTTTATTTGGTGAGCCCATTTCAACCACCTCCCATCCGATAACAGATAAGGGCGACACCCGATTAAACAGCTAGCTGAACTGCGGCAGGTAGGGCGCGTTCTCCTGCAGGATTTCATCAAGCAGCGCCCGGGCCGTGTCCGCCCCTCCGACCAGGGGATGACTGAGCAGGGCCAGGTAAGCGGCGCGGGTATCCCCCTCCACCGCGGCCTCGACGGCCAGCTGCTCGTAAGCCTTCACCTGCTGGACCAGGCCGCGCAGCGCTCCGGGCAGAGGCCCCGGGGAGAGCGGCCTGATCATGCCCTTCCTGATCAGGCAATTGGTTTCGATCACGGCGGTAGCCGGCAGATCGGGTATGGCGGTACCGTTGCGCGTATTTATAACCTGCTTTTCGGAGACACCGCTGCAGAGGGCCTGCATCAGGGAAACCGCCGCCTCCGAGTAGAAAGCCCCTCCGCGCAATGAAAGCCGGGCCGGTATATGGTCGAGGGAGGGATCGCAATACAGTTTAAAGAGCTCCTCTTCAAGAACGATCACCTCCCGGGCCCGATTCTTACCCTGATCCGCCTGCTTCTTTACCGCAGCAAAGGTTTGCTTCGGAAAATAATAATAGAGCAGGTAAGGCGACGGAAGAGCGCCTGTAGAGCGCAGCAGCGCCTGCACCTGCGCCGGATCGATCTCCGGAAAATCATGGGCCAAAAAAAAGGCCGTCTCCGGAGCGGATAGGACCCTGTCAGTCAAATCGGTGCCGTCGAGAATAATTTGGGTAACCCAGCTGAGATGATTCAACCCCGTAAAGGTCAACTCGAGGCGTTCGGGGGCCACATCGAGGAAGGCGGCTATTGTTTTCTGAATGGTTAACGGGATATTGCAGAGCCCGGCGCATTTCACGGCGCTCTGCTGCTGCAATGCTTCGGTGATGATACCGGAAGGATTGGTGAAATTGATCAAAAAAGCGTCAGGACAGAGCCTCTCCATATCCGCGGCCAGCTCCAGGGCTGCAGG
>CAZPET010000241.1:0-3280 GCA_964585625.1 uncultured Syntrophomonadaceae bacterium | reverse complement strand
CTGCCCAGCGAAGATTACCGCCGCTACCTGGGCGGCTCCGGCCTGGCGGCGAAAATTTTTTACGAGAGGGGCTACCACAAGATTGCTCCCTTCGACGAAGCGGCTCCTTTGCTGGTGTTTACGGGCTTGCTTACCGGGCAAAAACTCCCGGCCGCTTGCAAAGCCTCTTTTTGCGGCCGCTCTCCGGCCACCGAAATCTGGGCTGAGGCCACGGTGGGCGGTTACTGGCCCGCCGCGCTCAGGACCTGCTGTTATGACGGGCTGATTATTACCGGCCGGTCCCGGCGTCCGGTTTACCTGTACTTAAGCGGCGCCGACGTCGATATCAGGGATGCTTCCGCCCTGTGGGGAAAGGATGTTTACACTACCGGGGAGATAATCCGGGAAGAGATGGAAGAGGCGGCCTGCGTCGCCGCCATCGGTCCGGCGGGTGAAAACGGGGTTCTGTTCGCGGCGATTATGATTGACGGGAGTAACACCCGGGCCGCCGGACGCTGCGGCCTCGGCGCGATCATGGGCGCCAAGAACCTGAAAGCGGTGGTTGCACGCCGCGCCGGCGGTCTGCCGCAGGTTGCCGATGCCCGCGGGCTGGCCGAAGCGCGTAAAGAGGTTTTGCCGCGTATCCGGGAAAAAGCGAAGGGTCTGACCGACTTCGGCACCGCCGGAGGGGTGCCGGTAGTGGAAAAATTGGGTGATCTGCCCATCCGTAACTGGACCCGCGGCGCCTGGGGGGAAGGAGCGGCCAGGGTTTCGGGGCAGGCCATGGCCGAGGCGGGCCTGAGAGTAAAACATTATGCCTGCTTCAGCTGTCCCATCCGCTGCGGCAAGGATATGCAGGTTGAAATAGGGCCGTACCGCGGCACCGTGGCCCACGGTCCCGAATACGAAACCATCGCCGGTTTCGGGGCGATGTGTTTGAATGACGATCCCAACTATATTATCGCCGCCAACGACCTCTGCAACCGCCTCGGCCTGGATACTATCTCTACCGCTTCGGCGGTAGCTTTTGCCATGGAGCTTTTTGAGTACGGCCTGATCAGTGAAGCGGAAAGCGGCGGCTTGGATCTGTGCTGGGGCAGCGGCGAGGCCATACTTGCCTTGATTCCTTTAATTGCCCGGCGGGAAGGCCTGGGGGCGCGGCTTTCCCTGGGTGTAAAAAAAGCGGCGGCGCATTTCGGATCCCTGGCCCGGGAATTTGTCGCGGAAAGCAAGGGGCTGGAGCTGCCTTTCCACGATCCCCGCGCCTTTACCAGCATGGCTTTAGTCTACGCCACGGGCAACCGGGGCGCCTGTCACCTGGAAGGGCTGACTTATTTTAATGAAAATATGGCTTTTCCCGCATCGCTCATCGGCTTGCCCGACGAGTACGATCCCCACGGCAGCGTGGGCAAGGCCGCTTTAACCAAAAGAATGCAGGACTACATGAGTATATTCAACGCCCTAGGCCTGTGTAAACTCCTCATTCGCGGGCATGTGACAGCGGCGGATATTGCCCGCTGGCTCTCAGGTGTTACCGGTTGGGATGTGGGCGAGGAAGAGCTCTGGGAAACAGGGGAAAGGCTATTTAACTTAAAGCGCCTCATCAACGTGGAACTGGGCATAAGCCGTAAGGATGACACCCTTTCACCGCGGCTGCTGGTTCACGACCGGCGCGAAGGGGCCGCGGCGGGGAGCCTGCCGCACCTGGGCAAAATGCTGGCTGAATATTATGATCTGCGGGGCTGGACAGCGGAAGGGATCCCCACTCCCGAAACCCTGGCCCGCTTTAACCTGAATTTTTAATGCTTGTTCGGCAGGCGGAATGGAAAGGAGCCTTTTAGTGCAAATAACGCTGAAACTATATCCCCCTTACCGTAAGCCCGGTGAAACGGGTGAGTTTTCCCTGGAGCTTCCCGGAGAACCACTGAATTTAAAAGAGCTGGCGCATCATCTGACCCGAGAAAAGCCGGATATCCTGGCTTTCGAACTGTTGGACCGGCAGTGCGCGCTGACGGCGGAATTCCTGGTAAACGGCAAACCTGCTTCCCCAGACTATATTCCTTCCGACGGCGATGTGATTACAGTAATTCCATATATTTGCGGCGGATAGGAAGGGACAAAAGTCGAAACGCTGCATTCTGGAGTGATAAGGCTTTTATTGCCCTTGGTGATTTTACTGGTTGCTTATCTTTTGAGAATACCCAGGGGCATGCCTGGGTGCACAGCGTAATAAATCCCATACACGAATACGAAGGCCGGACTGAATTGGAATGGTGTTCAGGGTAGTATTGACTATTTCCCTGGGTATGACATATTATCATACCAGGGAGGTGTTAATATGGCTCGAGCAAAAATTGCTATTACTTTGGATGAAAGAACCCTGGCTCTACTTGACCAGCTCGTGGCAAAGCAGGCCTTTCCGAGCCGAAGTCAAGCGATTCAGGAGGCATTGGAAGAAAAGCTTGCCCGGTATACAAAAAGCAGACTTGCCCGGGAAAGTGCAAAGCTTGACCCCGCGCTGGAGAAGAAACTTGCTGAAGAAGGAATGTCGGAGGAACTTGATACATGGCCGGAATATTGAGGGGAGAAATTCGATGGGCGAATTTGAATCCTGTACGGGGAAAAGAACAATCGGGGCAACGACCGGTACTGATCCTCAGCCATGATGTATTTAATGAACGCTCCGAGACGGTGATTGCCGTTGCACTCTCCAGTCAACCGCAACGGGCCGGTTTTCCACTTACCCTTGAATTGGAGTCCCGGGGGTTGTCTAAAAAATCTTGGGTGAAAATCAGTCAGATCAGGACTTTGTCAATTGAACGTATTGGAAATCTCATTGACAAAGTAACTCCTGATGAATTAGATCGGGTAATTGAGGGTTTAAACGAGATTATTGGAAGCTAGACGCGCAAAAACCTGCGAACTGTTGGTGGGAATGCAGTTTTGCCATGCTTCTTTGAGAAAGGGGAACGGGGGGTGGGGAAAAGTATATTTCAATGTATAAAGTGATTGACTAAGACGAATAAACAGAATATGAAAGAGAAGACCAGGATTAATAAAATTGTTACCTGCCACATTAATGACTACCTGCCTTTTCCCAAAGGAAATATTTGCATTGACAATCCGATCCGTATTTAGTACCGTATTTGTACTGAGGTGAAAAAATGAACAGCAAAGAGGATATTCGCCCGATTTCATATGGTAGAACCAATGCGGCAGAAATCTTGGAGCAGGTGAACGAAACCCAAAGGCCTGTCTATATCACGCAAAATGGTGAGGCCCGGGCGGTGCTGCTAGACCC
>CAZPET010000240.1:0-3292 GCA_964585625.1 uncultured Syntrophomonadaceae bacterium | reverse complement strand
TCTTGTGATCCTTAATCAAAAGTAATACTTACACCCCCCACGTTTTTACACAGAGACTGCGTTAGAAGACCGGCTTCAATTCGACAAACATGAATCACGCCACACGGCACCAGGCAGTTGCTGCTGCAGTTAAGCTCCTGAGCCTTGTTCATAACATAATTTTCTTTAATGTCCATGATCTCCATCACCGGTATCTCCATGTGAGACATTTTTTTAATCTTTTCACACGGCGTTACTATATCAATGACAATGTTTGGGCCAACCATCTTTCCCTCAATGACATGTTTAAACCCGCAAATGTTTGCATGTACCGTTGCTTTAGCCATAGAAAGCACCTCATTTCAAAATATTGATACCAACCTTGTTTGTTCTTAAGTGGCCCTAAGCTAAACTTTTGATTTTTATATAGCAGGCATTAAACTTAATGAAACAGGTTACCAAAAACCAGGCCCGATATAGTAGCCATAATCACCACCAGCAAAACATACGTCGCCGTCTTCTTTGTCCCGATCACGCTGCGGATGACCAGCATACTGGGCAAGCTCAACGCCGGACCCGCCAGCAGCAGCGCCAGGGCGGGGCCCTGGCCCATCCCGGCGCCCAGGAGTCCCTGCAGGATGGGGATCTCGGTCAGGGTGGCAAAATACATAAACGCTCCCACCACCGAAGCCACCAGGTTGGCCCGGAGGCTGTTGCCGCCCACCAGTGTTTCGATGTAGCGCACCGGAATAAGCCCCGCCTCGCTCCCGGGCCGCCCCATCAGCAGCCCTGCCGCCAGGACCCCGGCGAAGAGCAGCGGCAGAATCTGCTTGGCAAAATCCCAGGTGGTCTCTACCCAGGCGCTTCGCTCTTCCCGGTCGAACCAGCGGACCACAATGAAGCCTAACAGTACCAGCAAGCCCACTACCAGGGGCCACTTGACCTGGTAAATTGCACTGTAAAAGCCGACCGGTTCAGCCGGTTTTCCCCAGGTAGCGAAAATGAGAATTAAAATCATGGTGACAAAAAATAGAATGTTTTGCAGCGGGCTGCGTGTTTCCGCCTTATCTTCATCCATGCCGGCCATGGACAAAGCCAGCCTTTCCTGGTCTTCCCGGCGGAAAATCAACGCCATCAGAAGACCGATCACCACGGCAAAGAGCACCGCTCCCACCGCCCGGGCGATACCAAATTCCCAGCCGAGCACCCTGGCAGTGAGCACGATCGCCATTACGTTGATCGCCGGCCCGGAATAGAGAAAAGCCACCGCCGGGCCGAGACCGGCGCCGCGGCGGTAAATCCCGGAGAAAAGGGGCAGCACCGTGCAGGAACAGACCGCCAGGATTGCGCCGGAGACAGAAGCCACGGAATAGGCCACCCACAGCCTGGCCTGGCCGCCGAAATACTTGATCACCGCGCCCTGGGAAACAAAATTGGCGATGGCACCGGCGATAAAGAAGGCCGGTACCAGGCAGAACAGCACATGCTCGCGGGCGTATTCCTGGAGCAAGTAAAAAGATTCCAGGATCGAAGCGCCAACCAGCGGATGTTCAAATGGAATCCAGTACACCGCCAGAAAAACCCCTGCGATCAGTATAAATTTCTGATATTCTTTCATTTACAGTTCATCCCCTGTAATTATCAATATAGCAGAAAGTAACCGGCACATGCAGTCACAGCCGGCTGCGATCTCGTAATCTTGATCGACCATGAATATAATCACTCCTTGATCCGGTGAGTGTGACTACACCGGCCCGCGCATTTTTTTGCTGCGCAGCACCTGGTCCTGCAGGATCAGGTGCTGCCGGGGGGTTAGCGGTTCTCCCGCTTCGGTGAGCACCCGGCAATGGTAAATACAATCCCAGCCAGATTCCTTTTCAGCTTCATCCGGAACGATCTCTTTTTTAAAGCGAAGGCAGTAATACCGTTCAACCTCTTTTTGAAGCAGCCCACAGGTAAGACATTTCACTTCTCTTCCCCCTTGTTTATCAGCAACTGTGTACTTTTTTCTCACCTAAACCCGCTTCTCTTTTACATGTTATGCGGTGGCAACATCGTATCCCAGCGCTTTCACCAGTTCAATCATCACTTTCCGCTGCTCCCGGTAATCCTCGGTAAACAGGGGCGCGCATCGCTCAAAATGCTGCTGCCCGCAGAAAAGGAGGGCGGCAAATGCAAGGCAGGTTTTCTCCCCGCACTGCCGGCAATTGGTCCGGGGTAGCCAGGCGTAAAGCTGCAAAGGATGCGGCCGCTGCTTGGCCTCGTAAACCGGTGTGATTTCCTCCCTGCGGGCGGCGGTATCGTTAATCAAGTCTTGCAGCCAGGCCAGCACCTGACGGGCGTCGGTGGTATTCAAGGCTTTGATCATGGTCAGTTCTTGGGGGTGCAGGGTAATCAGCCGAAAATCCCGGTAAAGCGTCAAATTAGGCGCGTGGGGATTGTAGACCGCATTGCTCATGGCCCCATTTATATAAGGCATCAATTCCGCCACATCATCGGAAAGTTTTGCTTTCAACCGGATTTTGCTCGTATCGGCGAAGCAGGGTGAGACATGGGTAATTTCAATTGTTTGTAAATACATGTTTACATGCGCTCCGATCGCATCATCTCCCGGGCGATACAGGGAACCTGTTTGTGCAGCTTGGGTGCGATATTCTTCAAAACAAACTGCAGCGCTTCCTGGGGATCTTTGTCTAAACAGATACTTTGCAGGATCACCTGGTCCCGGTCGTCCAATGCAACAAATACCTTGCCCACATCACTCACCACCTTTGCAAGATGCAAGCAGCAAGAGCATAGAAACAAGAAAGGCAAAAACAGATATTCTGGAAAGATGACAATATCCGGCAATTGATTGTCCCGCGTTTTCAACTTGCCGCGATCTTAGCCAGGGCTTTGACCAGCTGGTCGATCTCTTCTTTGCGGTTAAAATAGCCGAAACTTACCCGTACCGCCCCCCGCTCCGCCGTGCCGATAGAGCGGTGAGCCTGGGGTGCACAGTGCAGACCGGAGCGCACCATGATCCCGAAAACCTCATCCAAGACGTAGGCCACCTCGTCCGGGGCGGTATCCGGGAAGTTGAAAGAGAGCACCGCCGTCCGTTCAGCAGCGCTGCCCGGCCCGTAGACAAACAACCCCGGGATCTGCCGTAACCGCTCCATGGCGTAAGCAGTCAGCGCCATTTCGTGTTCTCTGATTTTGGGCACACCCTGCTCGAGAATAAATTTCACCGCAGCGCCCAACCCGGCAATCCCCGCTGCATGCATGGTCCCTGCTTCGAAGCGGTCCGGCAGGTGCGCCGGTTGGTGTTCAA